>JAHRWO010000246.1 GCA_019105125.1 Flavobacterium sp. | reverse complement strand
CAAAAAAAACATAAAAAATCAAAAAAAAATCGATAAAGTGTAAAAAAAAAGTCCCGATTTACATCGGGACTCTCTTAAATTATGTAACAAAAATATTATTTGTTTACTGCGCCTTCTAATTCTGCACCAGCTTTGAATTTTACTACGTTTTTAGCAGCAATTTTGATAGTTTTACCAGTTTGTGGGTTTCTTCCATCTCTTGCAGCTCTTTTAGATACTGACCAAGAACCAAAACCTACTAAAGATACTCTTCCACCTTTTTTAAGAGTTCCTTCTACATTGCTTAAAAATGATTCTAAAGCTAATTTTGCAGCCGCTTTTGTAATTCCAGCAGAAGCTGCCATTGCATCGATTAATTCTGATTTGTTCATGATTAAAGTTATTTATAATTGGTTAAACTTAATTATTTATAGCAAATTTAGCGGTATTATTGAGCTGTGCAAGTATTTGGTAATTTTTTCGACCAAAATGTTAATAAAATAGAGTAAATGTTAATAACATTGTTTGTTTTTTTAAATTTTATGCTCAATTGTAGTGTTTTCAAGGCTTACAGTGCTATTGCATTTTCTGTTAGCTTAACACCATTCAATAATTCATGTGCCCACATCCTTTTCTTTCCTGGAAATTGTAAACTTTCAATTTTTAGAATGCCATCTTTTACGGCTACAAAAATCTCTTTTTTAGTAGTAGTAATTTTTCCAACCCTTTCTGAATGTTCTTTTTCTTCAAAACTAGCCGAGTAGATTTTTACATTCCATTCATTTTCGCCATCTTTAATATAGGTCCAAGCGGCTGGATAAGGTGACAAACCTCTAATTAAATTAAAAATAGTCATTCCAGATTGCGACCAATCAATTTTGCAATTATCCTTGTTTAGTTTGTAAGCCGTTTTTACATCAGGATGGTTTTCTTGTAAAGTAGTAGTCGCTTTTCCAGATTCGATTAATTGTAAAGTTTCTAAAACCGCCTCGCTTCCTAAATGCATCAAACGGTCATGTAATTCTCCAGCAGTTTCATTGGCTCCGATTTCTGTTTCCTTACTTAAAATCATCGCACCGGTATCAATTTTATCATCGATAAAGAAGGTGGTAACGCCTGTTTTAGTTTCTCCATTAATGATGGCCCAATTAATAGGAGCGGCCCCACGGTATTCTGGTAACAATGAAGCGTGGAGATTAAAGGTGCCTAATTTAGGCATTTTCCAAACTACTTCAGGTAACATTCTAAAGGCTACGACTACTTGTAAATTCGCTTCTAAACTTCTTAATTCAGATAAAAATTCTTCCGATTTTAAATTGGTAGGCTGTAGTAAACGCAAGTTTTTTTCTAACGCATATTCTTTAATCGCACTCATGCTTACTTTTTGTCCACGACCTGCAGGTTTGTCTGGAGCGGTGATAACGCCAACAATATCATAGTTGTTTTTGTAAATAGTATCCAAAATCCCAACAGCAAAATCGGGCGTTCCCATGAATACAATTCGTAATTTTTCCATTATATAAGGTAATATTGATTGTTTGAATTGATTTTAATACGATTATTTTCTAACAATAATTGAATTGCAAAGATAGTCGCTTCTGAAGAAATGCGCAGTTGGTTTTCAATTTCTCTTGATGTTAACGGACTTTTCTCTAGTAATTGAAGTACCGATTGCGTTATCTCAACTGGATTGACTTTTTTTTTAGAAGTACAATACGAACAAATACCACAATCTTCATTTGCAACTTCATCAAAATAGGCGAGAAGCATTTTGTTTTTGCAAGTACCTTCATTCGTAATATAGTTTACTACGCTTTGAAATTGCTCTTCTTTCAACTGGTTTTGATGTTCTAAAAACTTCGCCACGCGATTAATAGTTAAATCATCCTCGCGAGCTTCGTTAAACGTAATCGAACTATCGTTGTTTTTTGCATGTAAAATAATGCACTGGCTTTCGGCTAGTTTATCAATTACTTCTTCAACATGCTTTTCTGTGGTGTTTGCTTTTTTGGCCACCAAATGCGGATTAATCGTAGTTTCTACATCAAAAATGCCAGAATAGGTTCTCAAAATAGTGGTAATAACAGGTTCGTCGTGAGGATGTAAACTGATGTAACGAATGACTTCTTTGCTCGGAATGATAAATTGCAAACTAATTTTTTCTGTGGATTCACTTTGAAATGTAATAATACCTTGACGATCTAAAAATTGCAAACTATTAAAAGCTTTAATTACCGGAAAATGGTAATGCGCACAAAACTGATTCAAATTGAAAGCAAAACTTTCATTATAACCTTCGCCATAAGCAATTTGGAAGTAATTATTTAATTTGATGTAAACGTCTTTTACGAATTTTTTATTGGGTAAAACATCTATAAATTGAGCCTTGGTGTAAGCAATATCAGAAGGATTGGTAACAATAATTCCGAATGCCTTTTCTCCATTTCGACCCGCTCTTCCTGCTTCTTGGTAGTAATTTTCAATGTTTTCTGGAAGTTGAATGTGAATCACCGTTTTAACATCGGGTTTGTCGATTCCCATTCCAAAGGCAATAGTAGCGACAATTACGTCTGCCTGTTCCATCAGAAAAGCATCCTGATTGGTGCTTCGGGTGGCAGCGTCCATACCGGCATGATAGGGTAGGGCCCGTATGTCATTGGCTTGCAGTATCTGTGCAAAATCGTCTACCTTTTTGCGGCTCAGGCAATAAACAATACCCGATTTTGTGCCTTGAGAAAGGATGTATTTTATGATTTCCTTATCAACCTTGTCGGTTTTCTTTCTTACCTCGTAGTATAGATTGGACCGGTTGAAGGATGATTTAAAAACGGCTGCGTCCAGCATACCCAGTGTTTTCTGAATATCATGCTGCACCTTGGGTGTGGCCGTTGCCGTCAACGCAACGACGGGCCGAGGGCCTATTTCGTTGATAATGGGTTTTATGCGCCGGTACTCGGGGCGAAAATCGTGTCCCCATTCCGATATACAGTGTGCTTCATCCACCGCGTAAAACGAGATGGGCACGTTTTGGAGAAAATCAATATTCTCCATCTTGGTAAGTGATTCGGGAGCAACATACAGCAACTTGGTTTTTCCCGAAACAATATCTTGTTTAACTTTCTCAATTTCCTGTTTATTCAGCGAAGAGTTCAGAAAATGAGCAACGCCGTCTTCTTCGCTAAAATTCCGCATGGCATCCACCTGATTTTTCATCAGTGCAATAAGTGGAGAAATAATGATGGCCGTGCCCGGACTAATAATTGCCGGGAGCTGATAACACATCGACTTCCCACCGCCAGTGGGCATGATCACAAATGTATCCTTCCCATCGAGCAGATTTTTAATAATGGCTTCCTGATTTCCTTTAAAGGAATCGAAACCAAAAATCTTCTTTAACAATTCGTTAAGCGAATGATTATCCACTTTTTTCATACTTCATATATTTTCGTTTCCCTGATAAAGTTTTATATCAGGTAATACTTATGAGAACAAATTT
>JAHRWO010000231.1 GCA_019105125.1 Flavobacterium sp. | reverse complement strand
GAATTGATATTAGAAGGCGAGCATTTTGATTATTTGGCGAAGCTATCCATATAAAAACAAAAATCCCAAAACTATCGATTTGGAATTTTTATTTATTTAAATGTCAAAGGCATTTTTAAGTTTATACTTACTGCTTTTCCGCCTCGTGTTGCAGGTTGCCATTTAGGGGCTTTTCGTAAAACTCGAATTAATTCCATAGCAGAATCAGCTCCTAAATCTCTTAAGATTTTAATGTTTTTTACATCACCATTTTCATTCACCGTGAATTCAAATATGATTTGTCCCTTTTTCTCTACAGTACTAGTGTCAAAATTAGCAACTATAAAATCATAAAACTTCTCAACTCCTCCATTTTGAAATTTTGCATCAATAAAATCACCTCCTAAATACACTTCATCTTCTCCTCCAATTTGAGAAAAACAAATATTAGAAAACAAAACAAATACAGATAATACTAAAAACTTCTTCATATAATTAAGGAATATTCAAATATTTATGAGTTTGCAACGAAACTCTCCATTTTGGGTTGTTCATCACATAATCAACAATTAAAGGTGTCATTTCTTCTTTTTTACTCCATTCAGGTTGTAAAAACAAAATCGCGTTTGGATTTACTTTAGCCGCTTGTTCTTCTGCAAAAATGAAATCGTGTTTGTTGTAGATGATTACTTTTAATTCGTTAGCGATATCGTAAGCACTTTGAACTGGTAATTTATTTTTCTTTGGAGATAAACAAAACCAATCCCAAGTTCCCGTAACATCATATGCTCCCGAAGTTTCGATATGTACTTTTAAATTTTGCTCTTTTAATTTAGAAGTCAATAACGTCATGTCCCAAGTCAAAGGCTCACCACCAGTAACTACAACGGTGTCAGCGTATTTTTTTGCATTGGCAACAATTAAATCGGTATTCGTTGGAGGATGTAATTCTGCATTCCAACTTTCTTTTACATCGCACCAATGGCAACCTACATCGCAACCGCCAATTCGTATAAAATATGCAGCTGTTCCTGTATGATATCCTTCGCCTTGTATCGTGTAAAACTCCTCCATTAAAGGCAACATTTCGCCTTTTTCAACCGCTAACTGTGTTTCTTTTTGTAACATCTTAAAACTAAAATAGTCGGCAAAGATACAACTTGGAAGTTAGAATTTAAGAATATGAAGTTAGAAATTAATTTTCGAGTTGAAGTTGTTCTTGAAATTTCGTCCGATTTTACTACATTTGAAATTCAAAATACATCAAAATGAGCAAGACAGAAGATTTTATCAAACATATAACGGAAGGATATACTTGTAAAGGAGAATTCATCACATTAGGTGGAGGAATTTTAGATGGTGAAGCGGTTCCAAATACACACGTAAACATTCCATTAAAAACCTTAAACCGTCACGGATTAATTGCAGGAGCTACGGGAACTGGAAAAACCAAAACCATTCAAGTGCTTTCCGAACAATTATCGCAAAATGGAATTCCTGTTTTGATGATGGATATTAAAGGAGATTTCTCGGGAATTGCTATGCCTGGCGAAGAAAAATCGTTTATCACCGAACGTCATGCTAAAATTTCGATTCCTTATGAAACAAAGGGGTTTCCTGTAGAATTAATGACTATTTCAGAACAAAATGGTGTTCGTTTGAGAGCAACTGTTTCTGAATTTGGACCTGTTTTATTCTCTCGAATATTAGATTTGAACGATACGCAATCCGGCGTGATTTCTATCATTTTTAAATATTGCGATGATAATAGTTTGCCATTATTGGATTTAAAAGATTTCAAAAAAGTACTTAATTACGCAACCGAAGAAGGAAAAGCCGAATTTGAAGCGGAATACGGAAGAATCTCAACCAGTTCAACCGGTTCGATTTTGAGAAAAGTTATCGAATTAGAACAACAAGGTGCAGAATTATTCTTTGGTGAAAAATCATTCGATATTCAAGATTTAATGCGAATTGACGAAAACGGAAATGGTTACGTGAACATCATGCGTTTAACCGACATTCAAGACAAACCGAAATTATTTTCGACTTTCATGCTAAGTTTATTAGCCGAAATTTACAACACCATGCCCGAACAAGGCGATGCTGGACGACCTGAATTAGTCATTTTTATTGACGAAGCCCATTTGATTTTTGATGAAGCCAGCAAAACATTATTAAATCAAATCGAAACGATTGTGAAATTAATTCGTTCGAAAGGAATTGGAGTATATTTCATTACACAAAATCCGATGGATGTCCCAACGGGCGTTTTGGCACAATTAGGTTTAAAAATTCAACATGCATTAAGAGCTTTCACTGCAAATGACAGAAAAGCAATAAAAATGACGGCTGAAAATTATCCCGATACTGATTTTTATGAAACCGATGAAGTGTTAACTTCGTTAGGAATTGGAGAAGCTTTCGTAACTGCATTAAGCGAAAAAGGAACACCAACACCATTAGTAGCTACCATGATGCGCGCACCAATGAGTAGAATGGATGTTTTAACAGAAAGTGAAATTGAAGCTAGCATTGCAAAATCGAAATTAGCGAAGAAATATAATGAGGTTGTTGACCGAGATAGCGCTTACGAAATGCTAAACAAAAAAATTGCCGAAGCACAAGAAGTCGCAGCGGAACAAGAAGCCGAAAAACCAACCCGAAAAGCAAAAGAAGAACCAAGCACGGCTGAAGTAGTTGGGAAATCGATTACTAAAGTAGTTACAAGCGCTAGCTTTATTAGAGGTGCTTTTGGTCTATTAATGAAGATGTTTAAGAAATAATGAAAGGATTTATTACAATTGGATTACTTATCCTTTCCAATGTTTTCATGACATTGGCTTGGTATGGACATTTAAAATTTAAAGAATTAAAATGGTTTGAAAATGCAGGATTAATTACTGTTGTCTTAATCAGTTGGGGATTAGCGTTGTTTGAATATTTCTTTCAAGTTCCGGCGAATAAAATTGGATATGAAGGTAATGGCGGTCCGTTTTCATTAATGCAATTGAAAGTGATTCAAGAAGTAATCACTTTAGTAATCTTTGTGATTTTCTCGATGGTTTTCTTTAAGAACGAAACTTTTAGATGGAATCACGCAGTAGGATTTTGTTTTTTAGTTTTAGCGGTTTATTTTATTTTTAAGAAGTAATGAAAATTATATATAAAATCACTTATCCAAACGGGAAAATTTATATAGGAAAAGATTTAACGAACAGCATTAACTATTTTGGAAGCGCAAATAGTAGATTAATCGAAAAAGATTTTACTGATGAAGAGCGAGATGACTTTACTATTAGAAGACAAATTATTTGGAAATCTGAAATAGCTTCTGATAAAGAAGTAAATGAAAAAGAGGTTGAATTTATTATTAAATATAACTCTAACAATCCTGAAATTGGTTATAATCAATGGCCAAAATTTAAAAACACTAATCCATGAAAAAATATTTTATTCAAAAAGCACCATTTGTAGTTCCAACAACTGATGGAAAATTAATTGAAGAACATCACGGATTGGCTACTACAAATAATTCAGCGATTTCGATTGCTCATATGATTGCGCCACCAGGTTGGAGCGAGCCTTTTCAAACTCCAGAATTTGATGAATATACATATATCATTAAAGGGAAAAAGCAATTCATTATTGAAGATGAAACAATAGTTTTAGAAGCAGGTCAATCGATTAAAATTGAGAAAAATACACGAGTTCAATATTCAAATCCGTTTGAAGAACCATGTGAATATTTGGCAATTTGTACGCCAGCTTTTAGTATGGATGCTGTAAATAGAGAAGAATAAAAAAGAGGCAATTGCCTCTTTTTTATTTTAATAACTCTAAAATCTTATTTTCTACTTCTTCCGAATTCCAATTTTCATGAATATTATCTATTTTCAAAACTTCTTGCATAATTTCATTTTGAAAATCACCAATCGCCATAGCTTCTGAATAAGGTTGTAAACTAAAAGTTACTCTACTGTATAATGGCATCCATTTTTCTGGATGCTTATCGGAAAACCATTTTTCTATTTTCTTTTGTAATAAGAAATTGGCATCCGCAGTTTTGGCACTCATTTCTTCAAAATTTCTTCTAGAAAGTTCGGCAATGGCATCAGCATTTGGTTTTCTTGAAATTTCGTATGCTTTGAAAATTCGATCCCAATCATCACCATATTGTTGCATTAATTCATTCAGAATCGTGATATCTTCAAAACCTGCATTCATTCCGTGACCGTAGAAAGGTACAATCGCATGCGCTGAATCGCCAATTAAAGCAATTTTATCATTAAATGTCCAAGGGAAACATTTCATAATCGCCAAATAACTATTCGGATTTCTAAAAAAATCGCGAACTAAATCTGGAATTACATCTTTTGTATCAGGAAAATAAGTCGCGAAAAATGAAACTAATTTTTCTTCGTTGGTTAACGATTCAAACGAATTTTCGCCTTCAATCGGCATAAACAAAGTACAAGTAAATGAGTTGTCCAAATTAGCTAATCCCATCAACATGAAATTGCCTCTTGGCCAAATGTGTAATGAATGAATATCAATTTTTGGAGAACCATCTGCATTGGCTGGAATATGCAATTCTTTGTAACCAATTTTCATGAACTCTTGCGAATAATCAAACATCGATTGACGTTGCATTCTGTGTCGAATTCTCGAAAAAGCGCCATCGGCTCCGAAAACTTTATCGTATTTTAACTCACTCCATTCTCCTTGCTCTGTTTCGCCTTCCCATAAAGTTGCGGTGGCTAAGGTTACATCCCAAATTTTACGTTCGAAGAAAAATTCCACTCCTTCAGCTTCCGCCAAATCCACCATTTTTCTATTCAAAACGCCTCTTGATAGAGAAAAAATAGCTTCACCTTCTTTTCCGTAATATTGATAATTTAACTTACCATCTTGTAAATGAATCGCTCTTTTATCAACTGGAATTCCGATTTTTCTAATTTCTTCATCTAAGCCTACATCTTCCAAGGCTTTCCAACCGCGATTTGACATCACCAAGTTAATGGAACGACCTGAAAACTCAACCGTTCTAATATC
>JAHRWO010000220.1 GCA_019105125.1 Flavobacterium sp. | reverse complement strand
CTTAAAGGTAGCTATTTTTTTTCAAACAAAATAAATTTCTAATTCAATAATATGTTCAGTAAAGAAGAAGCACTACAAATAAAAAAAGATTTTTGGATAGCCTTTGCAGAAGAATATCCACGTAAGTGGTTGTTATACAATACCAAAATCAAAGATGTAACCTTCAAATTTTATGTTGACAATAAAAAAGCACAAGTTTTACTCGATATAGAACCAAAAGACGAAGAAAAACGTAAAATATATTATGAGAAAGTAGAATCACTTAAAACCATCCTTTTAGAAGACTATTTAGACGATGTTATTTTTGAACGTAATTTTTATTTAGAAACGGGTAAAATAATTAGTCGTGTTTGGGTAGAAAAAACAGGAATTAGCATAAATAACAAAAATACTTGGCCTGAAATTTTCGATTTTTTTGCCGAAAAAATGGATGCTTTTGAACGTTTCTTCTATGAAAACGAAGATTATATTAAAGATTTAGAAATCAATACCTAATTCAAATACTTTGTAACATTGTTAACACTTTATTTGAATTCTTACTCTTAAATTTGAAAAAATGTTAGCTATGAAAAAGTTATTTTTATTAATCGCAATTGTAAGTTTACAATCGTGTCAATCCCAAACTAAAGAACCTAAAACCATGAATTCAAATTCTAAAAAAACCGAAGCAGAATGGAAAGCACAGCTTTCGCCACAACAATATGAAGTATTAAGAAACAAAGGTACTGAAAGAGCTTTTACAGGAGAATATTGGGATCATTTTGAAAAAGGAAAATACGTTTGTGCAGGTTGTGGAAACGACTTGTTTACTTCTGACACCAAATTTGATGCACACTGCGGTTGGCCTTCTTTTGATAAAGCCATTAAAGGTTCCGTGGTATACAAACAAGATTTAAGCTACGGAATGATTCGTACCGAAGTTTTATGTGCTAAATGCGACGGACATTTGGGACATGTTTTCGATGATGGTCCAAAAGAAACTACTGGCCAACGCTATTGTATGAATTCCGTTTCTATCAAATTTATTCCAGAAATCAAGTAAGAATATGCTGGTCCAAATTGTAAAGGAAAACTTATCTGAAAATATTGATCTTCTTCAACAACTAACAAATGAAGAATTTACGTTACCGTTCCCAGAATTAAGCAATGCAACCATTGGTGAACATATGAGACATATCATTGAACTTTTGGGTGCATTGTTAAACCATTATGACTGTGGGAACATCAATTACGATAAAAGAAAACGCGACATTATCCTTCAATCCGATACCAAAGAAGCGATTAAAATCCTTGAAAAATATCGTTCTGAATTAGATAAACCGAATAAGTCACTTTCTTTAGCACACAATTGTTTCAGCGATAAAGAAATTATTGAAACCAACTACTTCAGAGAATTACTTTACAATTTGGAACACAGCATTCATCATCAAGCCTTGATAAAAGTAGCTTTGTATCGCTTGCCCCACATTAAAATAGCTGATTCTTTTGGAATTGCTCCTTCTACACTTGAATACCGAAAACAATGTGCACAGTAACCTATATTCCTACTAAAGAAGGTTGCATCATTACTTCCAATCGTGATGAAAAAATCACGCGTGAGAGAGCACTTCCACCAACGGAATATTATATGGAAGGGAAAAAAATCACCTTCCCAAAGGATCCAAAAGCAGGTGGTACTTGGATAGCACATAGCGAAACTAAAATTGTCGTTCTGCTCAACGGAGCGCAAGAAAAACACATTCCTAAATCCAATTATCGAAAAAGTAGAGGCTTAGTAGTTTTAGAATTAATAAGTGTAGAAAATTCGTTGCAATACTGGCAATCAGTAGATTTAACTGGCATCGAACCCTTCACTATTGTCTTGTTCGAAAACAATAAACTATTACAATTACAATGGGACGAAGTAGAAAAAAGTGAAGAAGAAAAAGAAGAAAACCAATTTCACATTTGGTCTTCTTCTACGCTATATTCCAAAGAAATTCGGGAAGAAAGAAAAATATGGTTTACCAATTTTATACAAGAAAACAACATTCCAACACCAGAAGAAATTTTATATTTTCATCAATTCACAGAATCTGAAAATAAAGAATTTGGATTGCAAATCAATCGCAATGCTATTTTAAAAACCATCAGCATCACGCAATGCCAGGTAACACAGGATAATATTGAAATGCTCTATTTGGATTTATTTGAATAAAAATGACAAAACTGAATCTCTTTCTACATAAACTAACTCATTGGGAATATTGGCCGTATCAAGTGGTTTATTTTCCTGTGTATTTTCAATATTTGTTTTATGCAGCAAGAACACGTTCGTTTTTTTATTTCAATGCCTCAAATCCCACAATAAAAAATGGAGGTTTTTTTATGGAATCAAAAAAAGAAATTTACAATTTAATTCCATTTGAATATTATCCCAAAACCCTTTTGATTGAGCCTACTGAAACATTAGAAGTTGTTCAAGAGAAAATAAAAGAAGCGGCTATCGAATTCCCACTAATTGCAAAACCCGATATCGGTTTAAGAGGAACAGCCGTCAAAAAAATTCACAATGCGGAAGAATTAGCAGCCTATTTTTCTAAAGCAAATTTCAATGTTTTAATTCAAAGTTTGATTCCGTATGAAAATGAAATCGGACTTTTCTACGTAAAATTGCCTAACAAATCAGGTAAAATTACAGGTATAGTAGCAAAAGAATTCATGATTTTAACTGGAAACGGCAAAAACACGATTCGCGAATTGTTATATCAAGACAAACGCTATCTATTACAATTAGAAGTACTTGAAGCCGAATACAAAGAAAAATTAAACACTATTTTGAGCGAAGGAGAAACCATTAATTTGGTGCCATATGGTAATCATTGTCGCGGAACCAAATTCGTAGATGCAAGTCACGAAATTACTCCTGAAATGATAGAAAGTTTCAACATTATTTGTAGTCAAATCAATGGTTTT
>JAHRWO010000166.1 GCA_019105125.1 Flavobacterium sp. | reverse complement strand
GTCGTGCACACTCGATTGCCGCTCAAGGGGGTATCAATGCAGCAAAAAATTATCAAAATGATGGTGATAGCGTTTACCGTCTTTTCTATGATACAATTAAAGGAGGTGACTACCGTGCGCGTGAAGCAAACGTTCACCGTTTAGCTGAAGTTTCAGGAAATATTATCGACCAATGTGTGGCACAAGGTGTTCCTTTTGCACGCGAATATGGCGGAATGTTAGATAACCGTTCGTTTGGTGGAACGCAAGTACAACGTACTTTCTACGCAGCTGGACAAACAGGACAACAATTATTATTAGGAGCCTATTCAGCTTTATCAAGACAAATCGGGTTGGGTCGTGTGAAAATGTACAACCGTCACGAAATGTTAGATATTGTTAAAATAGATGGAAAAGCTCGTGGAATCATTGCTCGTAACTTAGTTACAGGTGAAATCGAAAGACACTCGGCTCATGCTGTTGTTATTGCTTCTGGAGGTTACGGAAACGTTTATTTCCTTTCTACTAATGCGATGGGAAGTAACGTAACGGCAGCTTGGAAAATCCACAAGCAAGGTGCTTTATTTGCTAACCCATGTTTCGTTCAAATTCACCCAACATGTATTCCAGTTCACGGAACCAATCAGTCAAAATTAACGTTGATGTCTGAGTCGTTACGTAACTCAGGACGTATTTGGGTTCCAAAGAAAAAAGAAGATGCAGAAGCAATTCGTGCGGGTAAATTAAAACCAACTCAAATTGCAGAAGAAGATAGAGATTATTTCTTAGAAAGAAGATATCCAGCTTTCGGTAACTTAGTACCTCGTGACGTGGCATCAAGAGCTGCCAAAGAGCGTTGTGATGCAGGTTATGGAATTGAAGCTAATGATACTAATGAAGGAGTTTATTTAGATTTCTCTACTGAAATCCAAAATAAAGGGAGACAAGCGGCTTATGCTAAAGGGAATCATAATCCTACACCAGAAGAAATTACTAAATTAGGTAAAGCTTGGCTAGAAGAGAAATACGGTAACTTATTTACAATGTATCAAAAAATTACCGATGAAAATCCGTATGAAACGCCAATGAAAATTTATCCAGCTGTTCACTATACTATGGGAGGTGTTTGGGTAGATTACAACTTACAATCTACAATCCCTGGATGTTTCGTAGCTGGTGAAGCTAATTTCTCTGATCACGGAGCTAACCGTTTAGGTGCTTCTGCTCTAATGCAAGGTTTAGCAGATGGATATTTCGTATTGCCTTATACTATTTCAAACTATTTAGCTGACGAAATTAGAACAGGTAAAATCAGTACAGATTCTCCTGAATTTGCTGAAGCAGAATCAAGAGTTAAAGATGCAATTAGCAAGTTCTTAAATAATAATGGTTCTAAGTCTGTAGATCATTTCCACAAACGTTTAGGTTTAATTATGTGGAATAAAGTAGGAATGGCTCGTAACGAAGAAGGTTTAAAACAAGCTATTGAAGAAATCGCTCAATTAAAAGAGGAGTTTTACAATGAGGTTTACGTTCCAGGAAGTGCTGATGAATTGAACCCTGAATTAGATAAAGCAATGCGTGTAGCAGACTTTATCGAATTAGGTCAATTAATGGCAATGGATGCGTTACAACGTAAAGAATCTTGTGGAGGTCACTTCCGTGAAGAATATCAAGATGCCGAAGGTGAAACTTTACGTGATGATGAAAACTTTAAGTTCGTTGGAGCTTGGGAATACAAAGGAAGCGACATTAGTAAAGCAGAACTTCACAAAGAAGAATTAGTATACGAAGAAATTAAAATTGCAGCTAGAAATTACAAATAATAGATTATGAGCGCAGCAAAAAATATCAATATAACCCTTAAAATTTGGCGTCAGAAGAACGCTAATGCTAAAGGAAGCATGGAAACTTATAAATTAGATAATGTTTCTACTGCAAGTTCGTTTTTGGAAATGTTAGACCAATTAAACGAGCAATTAATTAACGAAAAGAAAGAACCAGTAGCATTTGATCACGATTGTCGTGAAGGTATTTGCGGAATGTGTTCTTTATACATCAACGGACGTGCTCACGGACCAGACAGTGGTATCACTACTTGTCAGTTACACATGAGAATGTTTAAAGATGGTGATACTATCTACATCGAACCATGGAGAAGTAAAGCTTTCCCAGTGGTGAAAGATTTAGTAGTGGATAGAAGTGCTTTCGATAGAATTCAACAAGCTGGAGGATTCGTATCGGTAAATACTTCAGGAAATACTATTGATGCAAATGCAACACCAGTTCCTAAAGACGATGCTGACAAAGCTTTTATGGCAGCAGCTTGTATTGGATGTGGAGCATGTGTAGCAACATGTAAAAATGGTTCTGCAATGCTATTCGTTGGGGCTAAAGTATCACAATACGCTTTATTACCACAAGGTAAAGTAGAAGCTACGCAACGTGTTTTAAACATGGTACGTCAAATGGACGAAGAGGGATTCGGAAATTGTACAAATACTGGAGCATGTGAAATCGAATGTCCGAAAGGAATTTCTTTAGAAAACATTGCTCGTATGAACAGAGAATACTTAAAAGCTTCTTTGAAATAATTCATTGAAACTTTAAAATAATAAAACGCATTCATTCATTTGGATGCGTTTTTTTTGTATTTTTAATAAAATTTTATCTAATGAAAATCGCACTTTTTCAAACCAAATTAGCTTGGGAAAATCCACAAGTAAATCGAAAATTTATTGAAGAATATTTCTTAAATGAAGAGGAATCGTTTGATTTATTTGTTTTACCTGAAATGTTTACTTCTGGGTTTACCATGAGTCCATCGGTTGTAGCGGAAACTATGGAAGGAGAAACAATGACTTGGTTGAAAGAGTTAGCTAAGAGAAAAAACTGCGCCATAACCGGGAGTTTAGTTATTAAAGAAAATGAAAATTATTACAACCGAATGGTTTTTGTTTTTCCATCAGGCGAAGTTCAATTCTATAATAAACGTCACCTATTTACTTTGGCCGGAGAAGATAAAGTATACAAAAGAGGGACAGAAAAAGTAATTGTGAATTATAACAATTGGAAGATTTGTTTGCAAATTTGTTACGATTTGCGTTTTCCAGTTTTTGCTAGAAATGTAGAGAATTACGATCTGTTATTGTATGTTGCTAATTGGCCAAAACCACGAATTAATGCTTGGGATGCGCTATTAAAAGCTCGAGCTATTGAAAATATGTGCTACACCATCGGCGTCAACAGAATTGGTGAAGATGCCAATCATTTAGAATATCCCGGACATTCTCACGCAACTGATTACCTAGGAAAAACCATTGCCGATTGTAAAGAAGAACTGGGCATTTTTATTGTCGAACTAGACAAATTAGCTCAAAATGAAACAAGAGCAAAACTCAATTTCTTGAATGATCAAGATTATTTCGCTATTCTTTAGTCCAATATAAAATCTTGTTCAACATCCCAATTAGCCCTTACGTCTATGAGCTTTGGAAAATAAATGATTTCTTCGGCTTGTTTTTTGGCTAAATAATTTCCTGTATCCCATTCGTCATTTGCATTATCGTCGTAAATGATTCTAAGAGTATACAATTTGGGATCAATGGTTTCAAAATAAAAGCTGGTTTCTTTAGCAGAACTCATGCGATATAAAACATTTTCTTTGTCTAAAAGTTCCACGATGATAGGGAAACGTTTCGCATTGATTAAATTGATTTTCAGATTGCCATAATCATCAAGCTGATTGGTTTGAAAACTATATTTCAAAGTATCGTTTGAGGTTTCATAAAAATCTTTTATAGCTCCTGGTAGTAATTCTAAAGTGTATTTCTCACTTTCATCTTTTTTAAAATCGAAAGAAACTTCTTGTTCAAAATCATTTATTTTAGTGGTGAATGGCACCGACAAAGAGTCTTTGTTTCGGAGCGAAATTTTAGATGCATCTATTTGAACAATTGGGGTTTTGGATTTAATTACAAATGCTTCTCTAAAAGATATTATTCCGCTAGTTTTTGCATCTATAGCTAAAGAATCGGATTCTTTTAAGTCCTTTAGCTTAGTAGTAAAAGATTTTTCATAGAGGCCATTTTTAACCGAAATTTGGATGGAATCCATTTTCGTATTAGGATAGAAAATCACAACCGAATCTTTGTTTTTTTCTGGAAATTTAGACACTTTTATAGGCACTTCTTTATTGTTGTAGGAAGCCGAAATTTTAGTGTTTTTAAAATCACCTTCGAATCCTAAAAAGAGTTTATTATTGCTTTCTTGCGTTGGTTTTTCAGCCTTAAAAGGCAACTTTTCTTGAAATAATTCCAATTCATACATCTCTTTAGTTGGGATATTTATGGGGAAATCTAAAAACCCAATTTTATCTACTCCTGGGTTGTATAAATTATTATTTGATTTATCTTTAAGAGCAATGATTTTGTAACGACCTTCTCGGAGATTTTCAAGAGAAAAAACTTTGGAACTATCGAGTGTATTGGTGATATACAATGGAGGTTGTTTGTAAACTGTAGAATCGCTGAAAGTTGCAGCATCATAGAGCATCACACTTACAAAATTATCGGGCTTTTGTGATAAGGCATCTTTAATTTTTCCAACAATCGTTAGCGAGTCTATGTATTTTCCAGTTGAAAAAACGTATTTAAATTGTGAATACGGATTTCCTTCGTTGTTATCAGTAATACTTTGGCCAAAATTAAAACTGTAGGTTGTGTTAGGTTGTAAAGTATCTAAAATTTTAATGGAAATGAATTTACTTGCACTCCCTTGAGGAACAATTATAGGTTGTTTCTTCATAGGAGGTGAAATAATCAATTGTTTATTAATGTCTTTGATTTTTATAAGTTCATTAAAAGTAATTTTAATTTCATTGCCTTTAAAATCTGAAGTAAAATTATCAGGACTGCTAAAAATAATTTTAGGAGCTATAGTGTCTTTAGCGCCACCTGTGATGGTGCCTCGCTTAGCACAACTCGAAAGCAGCAAAAGACTTGCTAATATAAAGGCTATTTTTTTCAATGGATTTAATTTAAATAATGATGTTACAAAATAACAACTATAATTAGTGCAAACATACAATTTTTACTAATTTTTATGAAAGCGTATAGGCCATAGTTATGATGCTTACTTTTGCATCAGGTATTTTTAATAAGGCTCTTGTGCATGCTTCTAGTGTAGCTCCAGATGTAATAACGTCATCGACTAATAAAAAGTGTTTGTTGTGGTCAAGATTTGTAAATTTTACATCAAATAAAGCATTTGAAACTTCTTTTCGATGTTCTTTGTCTTTTTTGGTTTGCGTTTTAGAATATCTATTTCTAAACAACAAATTAGAATTTAGAGGAATTTCTATGCCTTTTGCAATAGCTTCACAAAATGTGGTTACCTGATTATACCCGCGCTCTTCAAGTCTTTTTGAATGCAACGGAACAGGTATTATTTCAGTAAAATTAAATTTTTCATGAATAGTTTTTAAATCATTAGCATACCAATTTCCTAAAAGCGTTCCTATTTTTTGTTGATTTCTGTATTTTAAATCGTGAATTAAGTTTTGCACAATTCCATCATGATGAAAATACAACATAGACGAACAGAATTCTATTGGAATAATACCATCAAATTTTTTTGAGGCCTCGTTTGGATATAAATTATGATGTAGAGTAAAAGGTAAATCATGAATGCATTGGCTGCATATAATTATCTCGTTTTTGAGAAGCAAGTTCTTACATCCACTGCAAAGTTTTGGGAAAATTAAGTTTATCAGGTTTTTTAGCATGTTGTCGATTAATTGTAATAACCAAAATATAAAAAAATAAATTTACAAAAAAATCAGTATTATTATTTTCAAGAAAAACATATTCGTCATATCCATTGTTGGAATCAGCATGTGTTTGTTCATGTTTTTAACTTATCGATATTTTAAAATTCGTGCTGATTTTGATGATTTTAGAGTAAAATCAGACCATGAATTAACTGATTTGAAAAACCGACTAGTAGAAATTAAATCGCTCAACGATTCTTTAGTTCAAAATAGCTATCAAACAGACTACGATGCCCCTGAAAACCTTCAACAAAATAATACACATAAGTTCTTATTGAACGAGAATTAATCGTTTTATTTTCATAAAAAGTTAATCCTCACTTTTTTATTATCATTTCTTTCGTTTATTCCAAAGCTATTTTTACTTTTGCACTATGGCAAAGCAAGAAGATATTTTTAAGAATGTAGTTTCGCATGCAAAAGAATACGGATTTATATTTCCGTCGAGCGAAATTTACGATGGTTTAAGTGCGGTTTATGACTACGCACAAAATGGTGTGGAGTTAAAGAAAAACATCCGTGAATATTGGTGGCAATCCATGGTGCAAATGCATGAAAATATTGTAGGATTAGATTCAGCAATTTTGATGCATCCCACCACATGGAAAGCTTCTGGTCACGTAGATGCGTTTAACGATCCATTAATCGATAACAAAGATTCTAAAAAAAGATATCGTGCCGATGTTTTAATTGAGGATTATGCAGAAAAATTAAACCAAAAAGCACAAAAAGAAATCGACAAAGCACGTGAGCGTTTTGGTGCTGCTTTTGATGAGGAGCAATACAAAACAACGAATCCTCGTGTGATGGAATATTTGTCTAAAAAGCAGGAAATTCTGGAAAGAATGGCGCGCTCTTTAGAAACAGAAAACCTTGCCGATGTCAAAGCCTTAATCGAAGAATTAGAAATTGCTTGTCCAGAAAGTGGCTCAAAAAACTGGACCGATGTAAAGCAATTCAACTTAATGTTTGGAACTAAATTAGGGGCTTCTGCTGAAAACGCAATGGATTTGTACCTACGTCCAGAAACGGCTCAAGGTATTTTTGTAAACTTCTTAAATGTTCAAAAAACGGGTCGTATGAAGATTCCTTTCGGAATTGCTCAAACCGGTAAAGCGTTTAGAAATGAAATCGTAGCTAGACAATTTATTTTCCGTATGCGTGAGTTTGAACAAATGGAAATGCAGTTTTTCGTAAAACCAGGTGAAGAAATGAAGTGGTACGAATACTGGAAGAATACACGATTAAATTGGCATCAATCGCTTGGTTTAGGAAAAGAAAACTATCGTTTCCACGATCACGAGAAATTAGCGCATTATGCCAATGCTGCAGCCGATATCGAATTCAACTTCCCGTTCGGATTTAAAGAATTAGAAGGTATTCACTCGAGAACCGATTTCGATTTAAAAGCACACGAACAATATTCAGGTAAAAAATTACAATATTTCGATACGGAAGAAAACAAAAACTACGTACCTTATGTAGTGGAAACTTCGGTAGGATTAGACAGAATGTTCTTAGCGGTTTTCTCAAAATCATTACAAGAAGAAGTGTTAGAAGATGGTTCAACAAGAACCGTTTTACGTTTGCCTTCAGTTTTAGCACCAACAAAAGCTGCTGTTTTACCATTGGTTAAAAAAGACGGCTTACCAGAAGTAGCGCGTAAAATTATCGATGATTTGAAATGGGATTTCAACGTAGCCTATGACGAAAAAGACGCAGTAGGAAGACGCTACAGAAGACAAGATGCTTTAGGAACACCATTTTGTATTACAGTAGATCATCAAACACTAGAAGATGAAACCGTAACGATTCGTCATAGAGATTCTATGCAACAAGATAGAGTGAAAATTTCTGAATTACGTGATATCATCAACAACGAAGTTTCAATGAGAAACTGGTTGATGAAAATGTAGTTGAGAAGTAAAAAGTAAAAAGCTCAAAGTAAAAAGTAAACCCCGAATTTCATTAGAAATCCGGGGTTTTATATTTTCTGAACTTTCAGTTTTCCACTTTCGTCACTTCGAGTGTTTTGTATTTGGAAAGCCTTAGATTTACAAATACAAAATGTATCGAGAACTAATGAAAACAAATCGTTGCTACAGTTCTCGATACAATTTTACAAAGCAAAAATTAGCATTTTTCCTTTATAAAATCACTC
>JAHRWO010000164.1 GCA_019105125.1 Flavobacterium sp. | reverse complement strand
AATTTTAAAAAGAAGCAATTAAAATTTTAAAATATTAGTAGAAAATGAAGAAGTCTTTAAATCAAAAAAAGGCTTATTTAAAATTTTTTTATGTAATTTTTTATAAAATTTCTTCCACGTGTTTTTTAATGTTTAGCGCTAATTTTGCAGTTGGTAAATCATTAGCATCGGAACCAAATGGATCTTCGATTTCTTCGGCGATTAATTCTAAACTCGATAACACATAAAAAATAAATACTACAACTGGAATCACATAGTAGCCTAAGCTAAATACAAAACCAAAAGGTAAGGTCATAATAAAGAAGAAAATGAATTTCTTAATAAAAGAGCTATAAGAGTAGGGAATAGGTGTGTTTTTGATGCGTTCACAAGCTCCACATACATCAGCAAACGATTGTAACTCTCTGTTGATAATATAAAATTGGTCACCCGAAATTTTACCCGATTCGTATAAATCATTCGCTTTTTGAAAAATCATCTTTGCTACTTGATTCGGGCGATGCTTGTGTTGGTCTATTTCCAAATCGAGACCTTCGTATAAGGCTTTACCAACTTCTTCATTAGTCAAATGTTTAGATAAGATAGACGCATAAACAGGAATAGCCTTTCTAAAGAATAATCGGTCATTTTCATCAGTTAAATAAGCGGAAAGTTTAATCGCTAAATTTCGACTATTGTTTACTAGAAGCCCCCATTGTTTTCGACCTTCCCACCATCTATCATAAGCAGTATTGGTTCTGTAAGCTAAAAGTAATGATAGAACAAACCCTACCGTAGTATGCATTAAATTAAGGTTTTTTACATTACTGTTTTCCGAAAGCTTCCAATATTCAAGCTCTAAATACGCTATCCCGCCAGCATAGATTCCAATTAATAACATCATCGGAATTAGTTGACGAAAGGTGTCTGATTTGTGAAATAAAAAAATATAACTTAACCAATCTTTAGGGTTGTATTGAACCATATTTTAGTTTAAATGTTTAGATGTTTAAAGTTTATGAGTTATTAAAACACATCAACACTTTCACAAAAATAAGATATTAATTCAATTGTAGCGTTCCTGCCAACTCTTTTAAGTTAATTTCTGAAAGTTTGGTTACGTATTGTGCATTTGAATAACGAACAGCGGCTTCTACAAAATTTTGTTGGGCCGTTCTAAATTCAACTGTTGTAATGGTTCCAATTTTGAATTTAGCCAATGTAATGTCTAAGTTTTGCTTTGCAATTTCAAGATTTTGTTCTTCCACTTTTACCAATTCAAGATTCGTTTGATAGCTTGCATATAATGAAGCCAATTGTGAATCAAGCGATAATTTTTGCTGTTCTAAAACAAATCCTGCATTTTCTACTTGGTAGCGCGCTACTTTTTCATTTCTATTTTGAAGAAATCCGTTAAATATAGGCATTGAAGCTGTAACACCATAAACAAACCCCTGTCCAGATGATTGCGTAATGAATCCCAAAGAAGCTTCCGAACGCGTAAAATTATATCCCGAAGTTATTCGAACCGTTGGATAGCGATTTCCTTTCACTTGTTTCAAATTCAAATCGGCAACTTTTTTGGATAAAATTTGGGCTTGTAATTGAGGATTTTGCTTTTCAGCAGTTGCTTGTAATGTATTAAAGTCTAAACTTTGTTCAAAACTAATATCTTTTGCAACTGCAAAATCAGTTTGTGTATCGCGAACTAACAGTTCATTCAACCTGATTTTACTGATTTTGATGATTTCTTTTTGTCTTAGTTGTAAGCTCAAATCACTATTTAAATCTACTTGTGCATTTAAAACTTCTAACTTAGAGGCTTTCCCAATAGTAAATCGATTTTTTGCTGTAGCTAAACGTTGGTTTGAAATTACAATTGCAGTATCAATTGAAGCCAATACCTGTTGTTGCTGTACCAAATCGAAATACGTGGTATAAACGTCACTTATTCGGGTTAAAATCGCAGCTTGTAATTCTGCTTTCCCTTGTTGCTCTAAAACATTTAATTGCTCTTTTCTGGCAAACATACTAAATCCGTCAAAAATCGTCCAATCTAAACCTACACCATATGTTAAGTTCATGTTTTTGGCATTGTCTAATTGTCGGATAGATCCATCAATTTGTGTTTGCTTGGTATCTAATTGACTATTGTTGTTTACAAAATTAGCATTCAATGCTGGTAACATTCCAGCATTTGCTAGATTGTTATTGGTTTCGTCAATTTTAGAATTGTTTTTCGCAATTTTAATATCGTAATTGTTTTCCAAAGCAATTTTAACAGCATCTTCTAACGTCAACAATTCTTGTGCTTGGGATGAAAATCCAAGAAAAAAAATGAATATGTAAGTATAAAAATTTCGCATAGTGTTTTTATGTTTTCACCGCAGATTCGCAGATTTTTTTGTTTGTAAGTTTTTTTCAAATAATTGTTGAAAAGATCAATTCAAATTATTTTTACTAAAAATTTAATTTGCGAATCAGCGGTTTATTTTATTTCTCTAAAGCATCTAAATTATCAAATTCTGGTCGATGTTTTTTAGCTCTTGACCACATTAAATAAATGGCCGGAATTACAAATAAAGTTAAGATTAACGAAAACATCGTTCCACCTACAATTACAACTCCCATTCCCATTCTACTTGCCGAAGCGGCTCCAAGCGATAAAGCAATTGGTAAAGCTCCTAAAGCAATGGCTAAACTCGTCATTAAAATTGGACGTAAACGAGCTTCCGAAGCTTCTAAAATGGCATCGTATTTTGATTTTCCTTGTTCGCGAAGTTGGTTGGCAAATTCGACTATCAGAATTCCGTTTTTGGTAACGAGTCCAATCAGCATGACGGTTCCAATTTGACTAAAAATATTCCAAGTTTGTCCAAATAACCAAAGCGAGAATAACGCTCCAGCTACTGCCATTGGTACGGTTAAGATGATGATGAAAGGGTCGATGAAACTTTCAAACTGAGCTGCTAAAATCAAATAAATTAACAATAACGCCAATCCGAATGCGAAAGATGTGTTCGAACTACTTTCTACGAAGTCACGCGATTCTCCACCTAAATCGGTTGTAAAAGTATCGTCTAATACTTTTTCTTTGATTTCATCCATTGCATTGATTCCGTCAATCATACTTTTTCCAGGCGCTAAACCTGCAGAAACAGTTGCCGACATATAGCGATTGTTATGGAATAATTGCGGTGGATTACTTTGTTCTTCTACCTCAACTACGTTGTCTAATTGGATTAATTCACCAGCTTTATTCTTAACGAACATCGAAGTTAAATCCAATGGAGCATCTCGGTCTTTTTCGTCAAATTGACCAATTACTTGATATTGTTTTCCATTTTGCATGAAATAACCAAAACGTTGTCCACTTAATGATAGTTGCAAAGTTTGCGCCACATCTAAAACCGAAATTCCTAAGCTTTCCGCTTTTTCACGATTGATGGTTACGTTGATTTCAGGTTTATTGAATTTCAAATTCACGTCCACATTCGAGAAAGTTTCATTTTTACTTGCTTCTTCCATGAATTGTGGAATCTTTTCACGTAATTTTTCAAAATTTGGTGCTTGAATGATGTATTGAATTGGCAAACCACCACGTCTGTTAACCGAAATCGTAGGTTGTTCCGAAACGTTAACTTTGGCTTGTGGGTATTTTTTAGTCATTTTATTCAAATGATCTACAATTTCTTTTTGAGAACGCTCTCTTTCACTCGGATCAACTAAAGCTAAACGAACCCTTCCCGCATTAACTGATGAAGATAAAAATCCTGGTGAAGTAATTACCAATGCTACTTTTTTCTCAGGAATTGAATCGTTGATTAAATCCGATAATTCTTCCATGAAACGATCAGTATATTCGTAGGTAGCACCTTCTGGAGTAGTTACGCTTATAACTCCTAAACTTCTATCGTCATAAGGAGCGGTTTCTTTTGGAAGAATCGAAAAGAACAATACAATCAATCCCAAACAAATAATGATGATTGGAAAACTCAACCATTTTCTCTTTAAGAATTTGGTTAAAGAATTCGCATACCCAGTGTTTAAACTTACGAAGAATGGTTCTGTAGCTTCATAAAATTTTGTTTTCTTTTGTTCGCCACCTTTCATTAATTAAGCATTTAACTTTGGGGTTAATGTTAACGATACAAAAGCGGAAATCAGTACGGCGGCACCGATGACCACTCCATATTCACGGAACAATCGTCCTACGAAACCTTCCAAGAAAATAATAGGTAAAAACACCGCTGCTAAGGTTACCGAAATCG
>JAHRWO010000149.1 GCA_019105125.1 Flavobacterium sp. | reverse complement strand
TCTTATCTTACCTACAAAACGGAAATCCTTGGTATTCATGCCAGAGTAGAAGACAAAAATGAACTTTTAAAAATAAAAGAAAGATTAGCTAATAATGATTTATATAGATTTTACCTTATTGCCACTAGTGCAAGAGCAGGTGTGACAAAATCAACCTCTCCTGTTTATAAACAAGATTTGATGAAATTTCCATTCCCTGAAGATGAGAAAGATATTGAATTGACGAAATTTGATAAAATTCTGATTGATGATACTTTAAAATATGGATTGGAATATTTAGGGAAAGATACTAATGTAAAAGTTTTAAAAACCACTTCTGAAAGGGAACTAATTGGTTTTGGGAAAATATTTTGTGAAGTTTTGAATTCATTATTTGAAACTGAATCAAAAAAATACGTTCAAAAAAGTATTTATCAAACGGAATCCTTTATTTGTACTGTTTTTGAATATAGTAATGGAATGACTTTTTCTAAAACAGTTAAAACGGAAAATGAAATTGAAAACCATATTGCTCAATTGGTTTATAATAAATTAGGAACTAGTTATAGAATAAATAGAGTTGTTAAAGTTTATGATGGTGATTTAATCTATTTGATAAAACCAAAAGAATTAAGATATTGGCTGCAATCTATTGCTTTGAGAGATGCTGATGAAACTATTGTTGATCTTTATAATGCTGGATACTAATGTTAAAAGACAACTATAATCATGTATCTAATGTTCCCAGTCCTTCAATTAAGAAAGGAACAATCAAAGAAAAATTAATTATTTTTCTAGAAGAAACTTTATACAAATTTCAAGAACATTTTAAAGGTAAGATAAACGAATCTGAAGAAAATCTAAACGAGCAACTTGGTAAAACATTAAGTTATTTTTCCAAAAGTCAGGCTTTCATTTTTCAAGCAGAAACTAAACAAAAACAACCAAGAGGTATTGATAGGCGTGTTGATATTGGTGTATTTAGGCATTTTTCTGACCCAAATCCTTTTTTTACAATTGAGGCTAAACGATTAACAACTTCAATGCCCCAAAATAGAGAAAAAGAATATGTTTTGGGAGACAATCCAACCAAATTTTCTGGAGGCATTGAAAGATTTAAAAATAATGTACACGGTGTTAATTTAGATCATAGTGCCTTAATTGGCTATGTTCAAAATGAAGACGGAAAGTATTGGTATAATACTATCAATAATTGGATTCAGGAGCTTATTGATGGTAAAATCCAATCATCATTAAACTGGTTTTCAAATGACTTACTAAATAATACCTGTGGATTTACTGATTTGAGACTTGTTAAATGTATTTCAGATGGTAATAAAATAAACCATACAAAAATTAGTCTAAACCACTATTTTGTTAATTTGTGTGAGTAAGCAAACTTGTCAAATCGGCATAACTTATTGTAAGTTAATTATTAAAACTTTTTAGTACTACTTCACTTTTTTATTTTAAATGGAATGGTATGAAATTATAGGTTTGATTGTTGAGTGGGTTGTGGGTCTTTTGTAATACCTAAATATTTCATAAAAGAATGTTTTTAATTAACGAACTTGTCAATTAATAATAATAATAATAATAATAATAATATGTACATAAGAAAAAAATTAATTGATTTATAATTATATATAACCCGTTGGGTGAAATTATTTGAAGTAAAATAAATTAAACAAATGTTGGTCAAGATACTGAAATTCAGTATCTTGAAGTCGAAAAACAACCAACATTTATGACAAATATAGTAAAAAATTATTTTAGAGTTTTAGAAATTTTATGTTCTTTGAATTTTGAGTTAGAGTTTAAATCAGGAATTGGCAGAAAACCAAAAATGACTGATTTAGAGGTGGTTGCCTTGAGTCTGACAGCTGAATTCATGTCGATTGATAGTGAAAATTCACTTTTCAAACAGATTTCTCTATGCGAAATCCCAAATTTAATTGAGCGAAGTCAGTTTAATAAAAGACGAAAAAAGCTGTTTTTGTTTTCAGAACAAATTAGAACAAAATTGGCTGCTCAATTTCTACGTTTTGAAGATTACTTTATTATCGACAGTATGCCTTTAGAAATTTGTAAATTTTCACGTCACAGTAGAATAAAAATCTGTAAAGACGATTTTGAAACGGCACCTTCCAAAGGTTTTTGTGCTTCCCAAAACAATTGGTTTTTCGGATACAAACTTCATGGTGTTTGTTCTGTTACTGGTGTTTTTCATTCATTAGATATTACCAAAGCAGAAGTTCATGATGTTCATTTTTTGAAAAATATAAAACAACAAATGTCTGATTGTGTGTTACTTGGAGATAGAGGGTATCTGTCGGAAAGCATTCAATTGGATTTATTTCAATCGGTAAATATAAAATTGGAAACACCAAAAAGAATGAATCAACTGAATTATAAACCACAACCGTACATATTCAGAAAATCTAGAAAGAGAATAGAAACATTGTTTTCCCAACTATGCGACCAATTCTTGATTAGAAGAAATTATGCTAAAACTTTTGAAGGATTTAAAACAAGGATTTTAGCCAAAATAACCGCACTAACTCTTGTTCAATATATCAATAAGTTTATCTTTGATAGACCAATAAATAAAATCAAAAATCAATTAATTTAATTTCACCCAACGGGTTATATATAGTATTACGTTTGTCAAACTATCTAAATAAAATAGTTTACTTGTTGTAGTTTATCTTACATGTAAACGAGTTGTTCAAAACCACACCAGAAGTAACCAAATATTAAGTATTCCGAACTCTAATTTGATCTAATAATTCTTCAGATTCTCCATTTAATTCTTTAACTAAAATATGAATCCTAGTACAAGGATTATGAATCGCGTAATTTTCACATGTATGATTAGTCATCAATTGTTCTGCCCATTTTATTGCTTGTGATTGATTACCGTATTTAGCTAGAATATTATACATTTCCAAACTATTCTTTTTGTATTCAAATTTTTTAGGATTCTTACTTTTTGACTCAGCAACAATCTTAGCGTTTATTGCATTTTCAATTGCTTTTTTATATTCAGTTCTCGACATAGAAGTATTTCGATATTGAAAATGTAATAAATACCACAATTCAAACGCTTCATTTGACCATCCAACTTTAATGTTATTGCTTTCTGCCAATTGAATTGCTCCATTAAAATTATTAGGGTTAAAGCTATCTCTATCAAATACAGCCCATACACTATCATATTCTTGACTGGAATTATTTCTCGCTCTAATGGTTCTCCTAACTAAATCTCTTGTATTAGAACCTTCACCCAATGTATCAATAGTGTAAATAAAAGATTTTACATTTGTTTTAAATGACTTGAAATAATTTGGTTCTGTTTTTTCTCCTTCACAAACAATTAAAAAATAAACTCTGATTTCTTTAGTTTTTTCTTTTCGTTTTTTTTCTACTCGCTTATGACGCTTTAAAACAGCATTGTCAATTTTAATAATATTTGCCATATATTATATTTCTTGGAAGTTAGAAATGTATGGAATAGCACCATAGCGCCCTCTTATATAGTCTTTTTCAAAACTTCTGTCTTTTCTAATTGTATTTCCATCCTCATCTTTAAACTCTAATAATGAATACATGTCTGTAGCTTCAAAATTGTTTTTCTCAGTAAACCAAATTTGATCTCTTCTAAATAGATTAGCTCCAAGCAAATTGGTATCATGAGTTGTAAAAATTAATTGAGCATTTTTAGTATTAGTTTCTGGATTATTAAATAGAGTAATAATCGATTGAGTTAATATAGGATGTAATTTGGCATCTAATTCATCAACAACTAATGTCAATCCATATTTTAGGGTGAAAACTATATAACCAGATAAATCAAAAATTTTATTCGTTCCAGAGGATTCTTGCTCATTCATTTTAAATTCAACATTAGAAACAACTTTCCCCTTCGCATCAAATTTGCTGTGCAAAGTTTTCACTCTATTTCTAAATGTTTTTGAAGCATCATCATCGACTAGAAACTTATTAAAACCTAAATCTAACTTCTCTATAAAATCCTCAATTCCTGATTTATGTTTATCATCACTATATAAAACATTTGTTGCATTTATGCTAGTTTCATGTTCAATTCCAGATAGTATATTTGTTCTTGAAAGTTTTATCATCACTGCATTAGCAGTCTTACTATTGAATTGGTCAGCTAGAGATATAAATAATCCGTTGTCTCTTGTCTTTGATTCCAATCCTTTAGCTTCTTCAAAAATATCAGCTACGCCGATACCATCATTATTTCTAACGAAATAAACATCCTCTTTCTTTGATTTTTCATTCAAAATATATAACCATTCAGAATGAACTTTGTCATTATCAATTTCAAAACCATATCTGTATCTTTTACAGTCATAACCATTATTTATAACAAATAATATTTCAAAAAAAGAAGGCTGATTTTCTGTTTCAACATTAAGTAAAAATGGACTAACATTTAACTTATCAGTAGAATTAATCTTAGAAGAATTTTTAATTGTAGTAACCATAAAGTCCAAAGCTTTGATGAAATTACTTTTACCGCTTGAATTGGCTCCATAAATTACAGCCGAACGAAGAACTTTATATTTCCCTTCTTTCGTAACATTATCCTTAAGTTCAGTAATACTTCCTGCCTCCAAACTAAAAGTTATCATTTCTTTAAATGAAAGAAAATTACCAACTGAAAATTCTAATAACATAATTTTAAATTTAATTACAAATGAGAATATTTCTCAAATAATAGGCAAATATAAGAAAATTATACATTGATTTCTTTTAAAATTGAGTTTTTTTCGCAAAAAAATTACATTGACATACGAATCCTTTCGAGTACCATAGACTAAAAATAACAATAAAAAAACTAAAAAAGGTGCTTGGTCATCTTTTTTAGTTCATCAACTTGTCTATTCCGAATTAAAACTTGTTAATTCGGGAGTATTTGATTTTTGAATTGTATTTTTCAATACTACTCTCCTACTTTTTATGAATGAAATAGTATGATATTCAATATTGATTCTTCAACTTTTTTTTGGGTGCTTAGTAATGGGTATAAGATAAATAAAGTATTTATATGATTACGGTAAAACCGTAAAGCAAATTAAACTCTTGATTCTATTTTTGATAAATTTTAAATTAAATATATTATGGGAACAACAATTGGAAACGTATTAATATCATATGATATTGACAAATTTCACACGCAAGTAAAAACAGCATTAGAAGCGCTAGGGTATTATGACAATTTTAAATTAGATAATGACCCAAAGATTTACAAATTACCTAACACCACAATGTGGCACCCAAAAAAATCTTCGAGTCAAGCTATGAATGAATTAAAATTGATTTGTAGCAATAATGGTGCAAAACTTGAAAAAGCTGTAGCTGTTAAAGCAACAGAATTTGTTGGCTTTTAATTTTCTCAATGCCTACTATTCATGTAGGCATTGTCATGACTTAAATTAACCAAAGTTTTTTTCTAAATGCATTATTTACACGTAGTTTGTTAACCTTTGGTTGTAAATCAATTGAATAAAGCAGAATGAAAATATTATTACTATAAAACAAGTAAAAACAAAGAATTGTTTATCATTTCGCTTTTGCATAGTAAAATTCCAAAAATACATACTAAAAAAGAATTGAGGTAACTAATTTAGCTTAGTTTTTAAATGAACATGTTATATTGATAAGGGAAATAATTAGTTTAGTTATTACAGGTATACAGACATTTGTATGAGATTTAAAATATAAGAACGTAAGGGATATTTTAAGGTTATGATACGCGGATAGAAAACTATTAAAACAAAGTTGATTTTTTTTAACAATACCGATGTTTTAATGATTTAAAATAAAAAATAAAAGTTTTGAAAAATATGAAAAAACGGATAGTTCAAGAACGTAGCTTTAATCATGTTCATTGGTTTAGTTATTCTTATTTTACAGCTTATTTATATCTATTTTGATATTAAGAGTTAAATGTTTAGGCAACTTTTTTTATTAATAAATTTTAAAAGCTGTATATATTTGATTATATAAACAAGTTAGCAGTAACCCTAAAAAAACTCAAAAACAATATGAAACTTCCAAACTGGTTTAAAATATTATGGTGGATTTTACTAATCGGATTGACAGGAATAATTCTATTTAAACGTTTTGACGAAATAATTTCAGGACAATCTGTTCTATTTGATATTTTTATTTTTTTAATTTTTGTGGCGCTAATGCTCGTACCCATTTTTTCAGAAATTGATTTTTTTGGCATTAAGCTAAAAAAAGAAATTGAAGACCTTAAACAAGATATTAGGATTAAACTAGGAGACATAAAAAACGAAATTCGCAGCAGTCAAACTCAAACTGTACATCAAACCGTTCAGACATTTGGACCTCCACCACCTGACAATAAATTACCTGAGCTACAATACGAAATTGAAAGGATTTTAAGTGCCAAACTAAAAGAACACGGTATCACACCAGACATCAAAATAGCTAGACGTATTGATGTTCCACAAGGCAATTTATTAATGTTCCAAGTACGTTTTAACATTGAAAAACAATTAAGACGGATTTGGGTACAACGATTTGATAGTGGTAATTTTGACCCTAGACATCAGCCATTAACTCGAATTATTCAAGACTTAGCCAAATTTGAAATTATTGATAACAACTTTTTTGTTATACTAAGAGAAATAATTTCAATTTGTAATTATGCGATTCACGGTGAAAAAGTAACGGAAAATCAAGTTTCGTTTGTGACCAAAAACGCTAAACAAATTTTAGATTATTTAAGCCAAGTAAAATAATATGTACTCATTTGAATTTGCGCGATTCCTTTCACCTTTCATGAAAGCAATATAATCAAAAAGATGCATAGGCATTTTTTTTGAACAAATTTTAAAAGTTTTATTTATTTAATAATATAATATAGTAATTGTAACGCAGAATCAAAATTATAACTCAATTTTAAATCAAAAATGAAAAAAGTAATGTACTTAAAAGTATTAATAAATCCTTTAGACGACGAAACAAAGCTTGTCGAAAAATTGTCGGAAATAAAAGATGTTGAATTCTTTCATTATTTTCCAGAAAACAATGAAATTAACATCGAAAAAGAAAAAGAATGGCTACTTGATGTTGGAATAACAGAAGCTTTTAATACTTCTCAATACCTTGAAGCTCTTGGAACAACCAGCCATCGTCCTGGTGATATCAAATTACTCATTCAAAAATATCTCGACAGAACAATAAAAACAAATAAACTCATTATAATTGATAGATATTTTTTTCCAAATAATCACGATGCAACTTATCCAAATTTTGTAGTAGATATTTTAGATAAATATTTATCAATTATAGATGAAATAACATTTATTACTTCGCCAAGATATAATTCTGTTGCTGCAAACTCAATTAAAAGTCTGCTATTTAGTAAAAAAGAAACATTAACCATCAACATAAAACATACAGATGACTTTCACGACAGATTTTGGATAAGTAACTATAATGGTAAAGGACTTTTCTTGGGAACTTCTCTAAATGGCTTCGGGAGAAAATATG
>JAHRWO010000109.1 GCA_019105125.1 Flavobacterium sp. | reverse complement strand
TTCACCACAAGTTTCGAATTCACCACTGGATTGCAAGCGGAGTTTATTCCATTTCACATAACATATGCTTTCATAAAAACTTTTGTATTTGCTTTTATTTTAGCAACTATTCCTTCATTTCATGGTTATTACATGAAGGGTGGCGCTTTAGAAGTGGGTAAAGCGAGTACGGTTTCATTTGTTTGGACATCGGTAGTTATTATTTTAATGAACTTTATATTAACGCAACTTCTTTTAAGCTAATGATTGAAGTAAAAAATATCGTAAAAAAGTTTGGCGAACAAACCGTTTTAAAAGGAGTTTCTACTCGTTTTGAAGCTGGAATGACCAATCTCATCATTGGGCAAAGTGGTTCTGGAAAAACTGTTTTTTTAAAATCATTATTAGGAATTCACACACCAGATAGCGGCACTATTTCTTTTGATGGTAGAATTTATTCTGAACTTTCAAATGATGAAAGACGTGAGTTAAGAACAGAAATCGGGATGGTATTTCAAGGAAGTGCGCTTTTTGATAGTATGACTGTGGAGGAAAATGTTGGATTTCCCTTAAAAATGTTTACCAATAAAACTGCAAAAGAAATTAAAGAACGAGTTGATTTTGTAATTGACAGAGTTCACTTAGTAAATGCACACCAAAAAAGACCTTCTGAAATTTCAGGTGGAATGCAAAAACGTGTGGCGATTGCTAGAGCTATAGTAAACAATCCGAAATATCTGTTTTGTGATGAACCAAATTCGGGCTTAGACCCCAAAACAGCTATTGTAATTGATAACTTAATTCAAGAAATTACTAAAGAATACAACATTACCACCGTGATTAACACACACGACATGAACTCGGTAATGGAAATTGGCGAAAAAATTGTGTTCTTAAAAAATGGTTTATTAGAATGGGAAGGTTCGAACAAAGAAATATTCAAAACCGATAACGAAGCGGTTACCGATTTTGTATATTCTTCAGAATTATTCAAACGTGTTCGAAAAATGTATTTAGAGGATGATGTAAAATAGTGCTACTGAATCTTAGACACTATTTGCTTAATATCTTGCTCTTTATTTTTTGGGTAGATCAACAGCACATCGTCTTTGTCTACGATAATGTAATCCGTTAAACCATCAATTACCACTAATTTTTTACCTTCAGTTCGGATGATATTATTGGTTGCATTTTCAAGATAAACTGAAGCGTTTACTACGGCATTTTCTTGTTCGTCTTTTGGTAATTTGTCATATAACGACCCCCAAGTTCCTAAATCGTTCCAGTCGAATGTTGCTGGTAATACATAAACATTTTGCGCTTTTTCCAAAATAGCATAATCCACCGAAATATTTTGTGCTAATGGATAATTATCTTTGATAAAAGCCTCTTCTTTAGGTGTATTTAAAGCCTCATAACCATTCATGAAATGATCGTACATAACCGGCTGAAACTCTTCATACGCTTTTAAAACCGATTTTGCACTCCAAACGAAAATTCCTGCGTTCCACAGAAAATTTCTACTTTGAATAAACTTTCTTGCGGTTGCATAATCAGGTTTTTCTCTGAATTGTTTTACTTTTTTGATGGGACGAGAATCTAGTTTATCAAACTCGATATAACCATAACCCGTGTTAGCAAATGTAGGCAAAATTCCTAGAGTCATTAAATTTTCATCGCGCTCACAAAAATCAAAAGCATACTGAAGGTTAGAACAAAACTGCACTTCGTCTTCAATCCAATGATCAGAAGGAGCCACTACCATAACGGCATCTGGATTTTGTTTTTTTATTTTCAAAGAAGCGTACAAGATACAAGGCGCAGTGTTTCGCATGGCAGGTTCTAAAACAATTTGCTCTTGTTGAATCATCGGAAGTTGTTCCAAAACTATATCGTTATAAGCCTCATTAGTTAAAATAAGAATGTTTTCTTTAGGAATAATTTGAGACAAACGCGTGAACGTTTTTTGAATTAAGGTTTCGCCAGTTCCTAACATATCGTGAAATTGCTTAGGAAATTCGGTTGTACTTACTGGCCAGAATCGAGAACCAACTCCGCCAGCCATTATGATTGCGTAATAATTTTTGTTCATTTTGTATCTTTTTTGTTGCTAGTACTTATTTGGCAACAATTCTACTTCAGCATTCGGTTGAAACAAATACAAACGCCCCGAACTAATCTCTAAACATTCGTATCGTTTAACTCGTAATGCTATTTTCTTAAAAATTTTTCCATTGTGAATTCTAAAATGACTTCCCATTGGAATTTCAAAGATATAATTTTTATCGGTTTCTTTTTGGTCAAATTGCTTTAAAGCGATGGCTAATTTTGCATCGGTATCACTACTCGCTTTTGGATTTCTGAAATGTTTGGCAAGTAATGGTAACAATTGATTTGGGAATATTTCAGGTCGAATAAACGGTACCATCATTCTTTGAAAAGTGAGTTTCCATTCGTCGCCATGTGGTTTTATGTTTCGACCATATTTTTCGAAAGCTACTAAATGTGCAATTTCATGAATTAGAGTTATTAGAAATCGGTATTTATTTAAACTTGCGTTAACCGTAATCAAATGATAGCCTCGGGCATCTTTTCGATAATCGCCATGACGGGTTTGACGCTCATTAACGATTTTAAGATGCACATGATTGGCTTTGATTAACTCAAAACAAGGATGAACTGCGTGTTCAGGTAAGTATTTTTTTAATACGTCACTCACTACTTTTTAAAATTTGGCTTTTTAGCATCCAACAACAATTTTGCATTTGTATTTGATACAACTTTTTGTCCTGTTTTAGCTTCCAATTCTTTTCTGGCAACATTTGCAACATTCCCACCTTGTTTAGCAACACTTACATTATCTTCAAAGGTTTCTGGACTTACTGCTTTTGAAATATCTTTTGTAGAAGCTTCTGCTAACATATTCAAAATTAATTCTGTATTGGTCATATTATCACGAAGATTTTCCTTCTTCAAACCTTTTAGAATTTTATACTCTTTAGTGGTTTTTCCTGACCAAGATTGTGTGATAATATCGGTTAAAATAGCAAATTGTTGCCCTTCTTTAATTCCTCTTCTTTTCCATTCATCAGTTAATTCTTTACGAATTTCGATGCTTTTTAATCTTTGATTAATCCAACTTTCTGAATATCCTAATTGCAAATATTGATTTAAAGCTCTGTCGATTGAAATTTCTGGATCTTGTAATTCGTCTAAACGCTCAGCAGCAATTTGAGCTAACCACAGTTTAAAAGGTTCTGCTTTTGGTGATGGAATGGATTGAATTAATCGAAAAAGTTGCTCAGTATCAGCAACATCGGTTAGTCGCATTTTACCATCAGGAGCTTGCATTTTCAACTGTCCGATTTTATCGGACACTTCACTTCCTTCTTTAATCAACTTCGATTTTAAATCGCTCCAATACTTTCTTGGACGATCGCTATCGGTTAAAACTTCTATAACATCGATAATAGAAACATACCACTTTTCTTGATCTGCATCCCAAGCAGTTCTTACTTTTTTGTCTTCAAATAATTGAATGGCGTTTACTTTTGTCATGGTCTTATAATTTAAATGAAGTACAATTTAAGAAAAAATTTATGGAGTTGAAGATGAAACTTGCAATACTTTTCCGTTGTAATATTTGTTTCCGGTTAAGGCGAAATTAAAAATATAATCTGCCATTTCTTTTGCTGAAAGTGGCG
>JAHRWO010000106.1 GCA_019105125.1 Flavobacterium sp. | reverse complement strand
ACGATTTATAGCTTGTTCCAAAGTAGTTTCGAAATCTGCTTTGGGATGATCCATTTGATTGATGACAAAAAAAGCAGGTGTTTGATAGTTTTGAACATATTCCCAAACGATTTCCGTTCCCACTTCTACACCAGAAGCAGCATTTAATAGAATTACAGCGGTATCAGACACTTTAAGAGATGAAACCACTTCTCCTATAAAATCGTCGAAACCAGGAGTGTCTATAATGTTGATTTTATTGTTGTGCCATTTAACGTGCATTAAGTGGCTGTATAAGGTGTTTTCTCTTTCGTGTTCTAAATCAGTAAAATCCGAAATAGTATTGTGATTTTCTACCGAACCACGGCGTGGAATTACGCCACTTTCAAATAACATGGTCTCGATAAAGGTGGTCTTTCCTGACCCGGAATGCCCAAGAAATACCACGTTTCTAATGTCTTTTGTTGCAATGCTCATGACTTTATGTTTTTTAATGAATAACTAATTTTAATTTGCATTTTTAGCACATTAAAATTACGAAAGACCAAACACGTAAATCATGATAATTATCATCTCAATTATTGAAAATCAACATAAAAAAAGCGACTCGAAAGTCGCTTTAAATTTTATTTTTTTGGAAAGATGTTATCTTCTTTATTAATATCCGCCATCATGTTTTCAGGATCGATGGTAATGGATTTAATTTTATCTTTTGGTTTTGCAATTTCAAAAGTGAACGTTGGATAAGCCCAATCCCAACCTTTTAATACATTTCCTTTAATTCCTGCATATGGATTTGGTTTTTCCCAACGCATTAACGTATTTGGAATGTAGAAAAATTCTTTGGTTCCATCGGTATATTCAACCATCACATCTAAAGGCATTGGCATTCTTCCTTTTCTTTCAAAAACCACTTTTGTATTGGCTGCATTCGCTTCAGAAACTTCTTTGATGCTGTAATCAATTGTATTGGTAGTTAGTGTCCAATCTAATAAATACCAATCTAAATTAGCACCTGAAACTTTTTCCGCCACACGTTTGATGTCGTTTGGTGTTGGGTGCGTGAATTTATAATCGTTGTAATAACGTTTGATGGTTTTGTTGAGGTTTTCTTGTCCAATGATGTAACCCAATTGTGCTAAAAACACCTCTCCTTTACTGTAAGCCGAAATTCCGTATGCCATATTGATATCGTAACGATCCGCGTGAGTAGAAAGAGGCTGTTCTTTCCCTGATTTTGCTAAATAAATGTAATTGTTATAAGCATCTTCAAACGGATTTTCTGGTTTTTTTGGAGGCAAAACTTTTTGCATTGCTAGGCCAGAAATATAGGAAGTAAATCCTTCATCCATCCACTCGTGTTTGGTTTCGTTAGTTGCTAGTACAAATTGGAACCAAATGTGTGCTAATTCATGAGCCGTTACTCCTACCAAACTTCCAAAAGCTCTGTTTCCAGTAATTAGGGTACACATACCATATTCCATTCCGCCATCTCCACCTTGAATTACAGAATATTGCTTGTATGGATAAGGCCCAACATTTTCATTAAAAAACGCCAGTAATTCAGCTGTTTTTGGTTGTAATTTTTTCCAATTTTCAATAATGTCTTTGTTGTTTTTGTACAAGAAATGCAACTCTACATTATTAGGACCTATAATCATGTCGTGGATAAACTCATTATCAGCACCCCAAGCAAAATCATGAACATTCGGCGCATAAAAATGCCAAGTTAAGTTTTTGGTTTTCTTAGGATGAACTACTTCTACGCCAGCATCTTGATAGCCGTGACCGATTTCGTTTTTGTTTTGTAAATATCCTGTTCCACCAATGGTGTAGTTTTTATCAATCGTGATTTTCACATCAAAATTACCCCAAACACCGTGAAATTCTCTAGCAATGTAAGGGTTAGCGTGCCATCCTTCGAAATCGTATTCACATAATTTTGGATACCATTGTGTCATCGATAAAGCAACGCCTTCTTCTGACAATCTTCCAGAACGACGAATTTGTAACGGCACTTGTCCATCAAAATCTAAGGAAAGCGTAGTTTTTTGTTTTGGTAAAATAGGTTTTGCTAGTGTTACTTCTAAAATAGTTCCTACTACTTTTGTAGCCGCAGTTACGCCATCCTGTTTGAAATTAGCGATGTTTAAATATCCAATTTCATTTGGCTTTAGGGTGCTAATTTTACTTTCTTTTACATCTTTTCCTTCTTTTTTGAATGTTTTTACCATTCTTTTATCTGGATCAGAAATTGCTTGAAGTCTAGCGTCCATTTCGCTTCCTGGTTGAAAGGCGTTGTTGTACAAATGATAAAAAACTTTGTGTAACGTATCAGGAGAATTATTTGTGTATACAATTTCTTGTTTTCCTTTGTATTGGAATTTTTTCACATCCATATTTACTTCCATTTTATAGTCAACATGTTGTTGCCAATAGCCTGGATTTGGATTGTTTTGTGCTAGAACGAAAACCGGAAATAAGCTTAATAAAAGTATTTTTTTCATAGTTGCGTTTTAAAAGAAAACCTACAAGGTTTTGGATTACCTTGTAGGAATTATAATGATTAATAGACTTTAGGAATTATTTTTTTGCCATCTTAGCCGCTAAAACTAAAGCGTTGTAAGCGTTTACAATTCTTCCTGATTTAGAAGCGTCTGCAAAGCTAGCTTTATGCTTGTCCTCTCCAATTACCACTTGGTTTTTCAATGGCGTTCCACTTTCCATGATAATTTGTTTTACTTGAACTGCAGTTAAACTTGGATAGTAAGAACGAATTAAGGTTGCAACACCCGCCACGTTTGGAGAAGCCATTGAAGTTCCTTGTAAATATTCGTAAGTATTTAATGGAGTAGTAGCATAAATTTTATCTCCAGGAGCAAAAATATCTACGTTGTTTTTTCCGTAATTAGAGAAACTTGCTACCATTTTAGTTCCATAAGTCGGTGAAAGTGCTCCAATAATCAATACGTTTTTAGCATATTCTGGACTTCCATCATAAGTATCGTTTGGATATTTATTAGTTACATCCAAATCGTACGAATCATTACCTGCAGCAATAACCACTAAAACATCTTTAGATTCTGCGTATTTAATAGCATCGATAACCCATTCTCTGTTTTGAGAGAAATATTTACCAAAAGAACCATTGATTACTTTAGCACCATTATCCGCAGCATAACGAATCGCTAAAGCAATATCTTTATCATACTCATCTCCATTAGGAACGGCTCTTAATGTCATGATTTGAGCGTTATTTGTAACACCATCACCACCTAGGTTATTTCCTCTAATTTGAGCTACAATTCCAGCTACGTGCGTTCCGTGTTTGGCTTCTTTTGGCTCTGGACCCACTACGTTATTGTTTCCGTATTTCGTGTCTTTTAAATCGTTTGGATTGTCACCAACTATTTTTCTTCCATCAAAATCAACATTTAAGTTGTAATTTAATTGTCCGTAAATATAATCTTTGAATTCTTC
>JAHRWO010000089.1 GCA_019105125.1 Flavobacterium sp. | reverse complement strand
AGGTAAACAAGTCTAGTAAAACATGGGTAAATAAACACCAAAACGCCAATAAAGAAGCACTTTTGAAGCTGATTAAATTCTTTTCAATTTTAGAAATTATCCAACCTAATATTGGCGACAAAAACGCAAAAAAAAGTAGGGAATGACTCAACCCTCGATGAATAGCGACACCTCCAACATTACTAAGAAACTTTCCCACTATAATATCTAAATCGGGAATTGTACCTAAAATAGCACCATACAAAAACGTTTTGTTTTGCAGTTTTTTACCTGCAACCAATTCGGCTGTAGCAATTCCTAGTGCGATTTGTGTTAGTGAATCCATTAAGGTTTACTTTCCGATACAGAAATTTGCAAAAATATTTCCAAGCAACTCGTCATTTGTAACTTCGCCTGTAATCTCACCAAAGTAATGCAACGCAGAGCGAATATCAATCGCCATTAAGTCAGAAGAAAGTCCCGAGTCTAAGCCCCATTTCACCTTTTGAATTTCTTCTAAAGCCTTCAATAAAGAGTCATAATGACGTGTATTGGTTACGATTGTTTCGTTATTTCTAAGCGCACCAGTGTTTACTAAAGAAAGTAATTCTTCTTTTAAAGTATCGATACCTGATTTTTCTTTTGCTGAAATAGTAGCCAATTTAACATTTAATTCTTCTAATTGTTTGCGAATTTGATTCACTTCTACTTCCGAAATTAAATCGATTTTATTGACTACAACGATAAGTTGTTTTAATGGGTATTTGTTTTTTATTTTCTCAATTTCGGTAATATATTGCGAACCTGAAACTTGAAACTTGGAACTTTCAAACAAATATATCACAACCTGTGCTTGTTCAATTTTTTCAAACGTTTTTTGAATTCCGATACTTTCTACTATATCTTTCGTTTCACGAATTCCAGCGGTGTCGATAAATCGGAAACCAATGCCGTTGATTACCAATTCATCTTCAATGGTATCTCGAGTGGTTCCTGCAATATCAGAAACAATGGCGCGTTCTTCGTTTAATAAAGCATTTAATAAAGTCGATTTTCCAACGTTAGGTTCCCCTACAATCGCAACAGGAATACCGTTTTTGATAACATTTCCTACTGCAAACGAATCAATCAAACGTTTTAAAACGAATTCAATCCGTTCTAACAATTCGTGAAACTGGGTTCTGTCGGCAAATTCCACATCTTCTTCGGCAAAGTCTAATTCCAATTCGATTAAAGAAGCGAAATTCAATAATTCTTCACGTAGTTTGGCAATTTCGTTACTGAAACCGCCACGCATTTGTTGCATCGCTATTTGGTGTGACGCTTCATTATCCGAAGCAATTAAGTCAGCCACCGCTTCTGCTTGTGATAAGTCCAATTTCCCGTTTAAAAATGCACGTAAGGTAAATTCACCTGCTTGCGCCATTTTCGCCCCTTTACGAAGTAATAATTGAATGATTTGTTGTTGGATAAAAGTAGAACCATGACATGAAATTTCAATCACGTTTTCACCTGTGTAAGAATTCGGACCTTTGAAAATAGAAAGTAATACTTGATCGTAAACTTTTCCATTATCTACAATATGTCCCAAATGAATCGTGTGGGTTTTCTGTTTCGTAATATCCTTTACTGAAACCGATTGAAATACTTCAGCTGCTATCGCAATAGCATCCTTGCCAGATAATCGAATAATAGCAATCGCACCCGCTCCAGACGGGGTCGCCAACGCAACTATAGTTTCTTGTGGAATCATGTTCTAAATTTAGTTTACAAAGATAAATCAAAGTCAGAAGTTAGAAGTTAGAAGTTGAAAGTTTTTTTAGGGGTTACACAAAGTCTCACGAGGTGTAGCACAGAGTTACACAAAGTTTTTCTTTGCGTTCTTTGCGAAAAAACTTTGCTTCTTTGCGTTATAAAAAATATCACTTGTTCAAGAGATGCTTACCAGCATGACAAACCAAGTGTATGGGCTATTGTGAACTATGTAAAGTGAAACGTCTAAAATCAACTCAAAGCAACTCTATTGTGTCTATGTGTTTAAAATAAAAACCTGCGCTTGAAAATTCGTTTCATCCGCGTGCCATTAAAATAAAAATTAAAAAACCACAAAGCAAAAGCAAAGTGGTTTTTAAGTTAGTTAGGGTTGGTAATAAGATTCTCAGTTAAACTGTAAAATCAATTATTGTAAATTAGTTGCTCAACATTACTGGCATTACTAGCATTGTAACGGTTTCACCTTCGTCTAAGCCATCCACTGGAGTTAAAATTCCTGCTCGGTTTGGCATCGACATTTCTAATTGGATTTCATCACTTGATAAATTATTCAACATTTCGGTTAAGAAACGTGAGTTGAACCCGATTTGCATATCGTCTCCTTGGTAATCACAAGTCAAACGTTCGTCTGCTTTGTTTGAGTAATCGATATCTTCTGCTGATATATTCAATTCGGTACCAGCAATTTTTAAACGAATTTGGTGCGTAGTTTTGTTAGCAAAGATAGCCACACGACGAACCGAGTTTAAAAACTGAACTCTGTTGATTAATAATTTGTTTGGATTTTCTTTTGGAATAACCGCTTCGTAGTTTGGATATTTACCATCGATTAAACGGCAAGTCAATACATAATTCTCGAAAGAGAAAGTAGCATTGGAATCGTTATATTCGATAGTAACTTCAGCATCAGAAGCTGCTAAAATTCCTTTTAAAATGTTTAAAGGTTTTTTTGGCATAATAAAATCCGCTACTTGCGATGCTTTTACATCGGTGCGAGCGTATTTTACTAATTTATGAGCGTCTGTTGCTACGAAAATTAATCCTTCTGGTGAAAATTGGAAGAAAACACCACTCATTACAGGGCGTAAATCATCATTTCCAGCTGCGAAAATGGTTTTGCTTACTGCAGTTGCTAATACTTCTGCAGGTACCAATGTTTTTGAAGGATCATCTAAAACTACTGCTTTAGGGAATTCTTCACCTGGAGCGTATGCAATCGCATATTTACCCGAGTTTGAGCTAATTTCTACCGTCGAATTGTCTTCAACAGTAAACGTTAACGGTTGCTCTGGGAAGGTTTTTAAGATATCTAATAAAAGTTTTGCAGGAATAGCAACACTACCTTGACTTGTAGAATCAATTTCTAACGTAGCCGTCATCGTTGTTTCCAAATCAGAAGCTGAAACTTTTAATTGGTTGTTATCTAATTCAAAAAGGAAATTATCAAGAATAGGTAGAGTGTTGCTGCTGTTGATAACACTTCCTAAAACTTGTAATTGTTTTAATAAATACGAACTCGATACTATAAACTTCATCATCTTGTATTTTAAAATCGTGATTTGATTTTATATTTCACAAATATATTCTAATTCTGTTCAACGGCAAAAACAATTTTATTAACAACTAGTGGCTGTATTTTCTTTTGCGTAAGAACGTAAATAAAAAACCAAAGATAGCTAAAAAAACTATTGGTAATCCGACAGTTACCATTTGTGCCATGGTGTAATTTTTATACACTTCTTCCTTGTTTAAAAGTGGTAAATCGACATCTTTACTTCGGATGTTAATAAGTCCGTTGTCGTCTAAAAGGTAATTTACGCAGTTCATCAAGAACTCTTTGTTGCCATAAAGCTGATTGGTCCACTTGTCGAAACCTAATTCCAAAGGCATACCTTTGTCTAGTTGATTTTTGATGATATCGCCATCAGAAATTACGATCATCTTATTTTCTTTACCTATTGGTTGAAACGAATTGTATTTAAATGGCAACACTCGGTTTTGATAAGCTGACTTGAATTTGCCTTCTAATAGAACGGCCACTGGAAGTAATCCTTTGCCGGCATATTCTTCAGGAGTGGTTTCTTCTGTAACCATATCTAATGAAATGGGTGTTAGCATTCCCACAGTTTTGGAATATTCGGAAGAAGCTAATAAAACGGTTTTCTTAATGTCGTTTTTTAAGATTTCGATTGGTGAAGCAAATTCAAATTTAATTCCTTCCATATTTTTAACCACAGGATGTGAAGAAACAGGGTAAATGAAAGGGGCAAAACGCCATGTATATTCTTGATATTGCGTTTCACTACCTTGATTTCCTGTAGCTAATTTAATAGGAGTTCCATACTCATCTTTGATAATCGAAGGATTGATTCGAATACCATATTTAAATAACATATCTGTTAAGTTCAACTCTCTAGACGCTGGTAAAATAGTTCCTGTTTCGTTGTATAGGCTATCCATATCGGCCGCTACTGCATCTACTAACCATAATGTTTTTCCACCATTGACAATGAATTGGTCTAAGACTTGTTTTTCTTCTTCGGTGAAAGCTTCGGTTGGTTTTGCAATTACGGCTAAATCGTATTTTTTAAGTGCTTCAAGTGTCTGTGTGGGTTGTTTAGCTACCGAATCTAACGTAAAAGGTCCGATGTAATAACTTTCTCTAACTGTTTTCAGAAAATCAGCCATGAAAGGTTCGATTAACTCGCCATTTCCTTTGATTACGGCAATTTTCTTTTGTTTTTCTTTCGAAATTTTATTGATAGCTTCCGCAAAACCAAATTCCAAATGCTGTACCGAACTAATTACTTTTTGTTCCGTAGAAGCACCCATTAAGTTTTTCAACAACGCCACTTTCGTGAATTTATCACCATAAGTCGCTTGAGCCCACGGAAAAACTACTTCTTGCGATTGCTTTCCTTTGTCTTCCACGGTGATGCTCAATGGTTGCATGCCTTTTGCGTAGAATTCTTTCATTTTTTCTACTCGTGTTTCCTCTTTTTCAATCGGATTTTTGAAGTTGAAAATAATGTTCGAATTATAAGCGGCGAATTCCTCTAAAAGTTGTTTGGTTTCGTTTTGTAAACGTTTGAATTCTGGTGGAAAATTCCCTTCCAAATACACTTCTATGTATAACGGACTATCCACATCTTTTATAATGTTTAATGTCGTTTCTGATAAAGTATAGCGTTTGTCTTGCGTTAAGTCAAAACGTTTGAAAAAGAAGTTGCTGATTAAATTGATAACGATGATTGCTAAAAATACAATTCCTAATTGCTTTAAAGCTTTTGATTTGTTTGCTGCCATTACCATTTCAAAGATTTAAGTTGATAAACCGTTGCTGATAAAAACAAAAACGTCACACTCACAAAGTATACAATATCACGCGTATCTAACACACCGCGACTCATACTTTTAAAGTGATAATCCATTCCTAAAGCTGCAAACATCGAACTGTAATTTCCAAGAAACGACGCAATTCCGTCAAATCCGAAGTAGAAAAAGAAACAACAAAAAACAGCTATAATAAATGCCACAATTTGATTGTCTGATAAAGTAGAAGCAAAAATTCCAATCGCGGTATAAGCTGCAATCAAGAACAATAATCCGAAATACGAACCTAATGTGCTTCCCATATCAATATTGTCTTGAGGATTTCCAAAATGCGAAATCGTTAACACATAAATAATCGTTGGAACAATCGCTAAGATGATTAACACTAAAGCGCCTAAGAATTTTCCGTTTACGATGTCCCAATTCGAAAGCGGTTTGGTAAACAACAACTCAATCGTTCCTTGTTTTTTCTCATCCGAAAAACTGCGCATCGTTACCGCTGGAATTAAGAAAATTAAAATCCATGGTGCCAATTTGAAAAACGGACTCATATCGGCAAAACCCGAGTTTAATATGTTGAATTCGCCTTCAAAAACCCAAAGAAATAATCCGTTGAGTAAAAGAAAAATCCCGATGACTAAATATCCAATCGGCGAACCAAAAAAGGATTTTATTTCTCGTAATAGTAATGCTTTCATTTTTTATTTTTTGTTTCAGGTTTCAAGTTTCAAGTTTTTTAACTCTCAACTCCAACTTCTAATTTCTGAATTCTAAATTCTAAATTCTAATTTAATGTAACCAATCTATCGACGCTCCAAGCTTCTGGCTTATCGCTGAATAAGCTTTTGGTGTACGTCCAAACCCCGTTGAATAAATCCGATTTTCTGTAATTTTCTAACGCTTCTTCGTTTTCCCAATAACTGTAGGTGAAGAAAATGCGTTTGTCGATTTTGTCTTGATACAATTCTAAGAAACGGTTTCCTTCGAAGTTTCGTATGTGGTGTTTCACTTCTTCAAAATTATTTAAAAAAGCTTCGATT
>JAHRWO010000040.1 GCA_019105125.1 Flavobacterium sp. | reverse complement strand
ATCCATACTGATATTGAAGTAAACAATATCATCAAAAAAGTAATTGAAAATCGAAAATTAAACGATCCTGAAAAACGTTTGGAAAGTTTTCAGTACAAAAATTATGAATACGCGCAAGTTACGGCTAATCCAGATAGCATTTCTTCAAAAATTGATACCATTTACAAGAAAAGTTTCTTTGGAAAACCAACTATGAAATTGGATTCTACCAATTACAAATTCAAGAAATTTTCTGAAAAACAACATTTGTATCAAACAGAGAAAGTAAATTTAATCCAACACCATCAAAAAAAAAGTAAAGAAACCATTTTAGCTACAAGAATGGCTGGTTTTGAACAACCTATTTATGAATATTTAGGATTAAAACTTATTTCCTACTCCGCTTATGAGAATCCGTTTGAGATTTTAGAAATTCCAGTTCAAAATCCGATTTCAAATTTTGGTCGAAGACTTTACAACTACAAGTTAGTGGATACTGTAAAAATTGATGGCAGAAATACCTATCGAATATATTTCGAGCCAAAAAAACTGAACACAAACAGACTAAGAGGGCTACTTTACATTGACACTCAAAATTATGCTATATCACAAGCTTATTTTAGAATTTATGGTGTTGTAAATATCAATGCAACGTATACTTTTGATTATAAAAAAGAACATGCTATTTGGTTTCCAAAAAACAGAAAATTTAAAGTTTCTAAAGGCAACAATCATGAAGACATTAAAATATTAGGAGGAACCATAAAATTTAGTTCAAATTTAGAAGACATAAAAAGCAACAATGCTACTGATCATGCTTTTGTTGTTATTGAATCAACTCCTTTTGATATTGAAATTAATAAAAAAGTGGACATTTCAAAACCTAGAGTAAAAATTGACATTCCAGAAAGTAGCCTAAAAAGAGATAATGAATATTGGAACGCTTTTAAAAAAGACACCTTAGACAAAAGAAAACTTCGCACTTACACTTCAATTGACAGCTTGTCGCTTTCAGAAAAAATTGAGCATAAAGTTTTTTTGGGTAGAAAAATAATTAACGGTTATTTCCCTATTTCTATCTTTGATATTGATTTAAGGAGTATTGTAAAGTACAACAATTTTGAAGGATTCCGTCTGGGATTAGGGGCTATTACTAATTCTAAATTATCTGAAAAATACAAAGTAGCTTTTTATGGCGCTTTTGGTTTAAAAGATGAAGAGTTCAAATTTGGGATTACCCCTTCCTATTTAGCAGATAAAAACACCGAAACTTGGGTAAGCGCTTCCTATTCTGATGATATCAGTGAAATTGCCCAAACTAATTTTGTAACTGACGCCAGACGATTTCGCATTTATGATCCGCGTCCCATCAACATTTCTACCTTTTACAACAACAAATTAAGCTCCATCTTTGTTGAAAGCAAAATATTAGCAAATACTTCGAGTTATTTTGGAATTTCGCATAATCAAATCCAACCTTTATTTAATTACACGTTCATCAACAATAACAATATTCACACACAATATACCATAACAGCAGCTCAATTGGCTTTTCAATGGAATCCATTCAGCAATTACATGCAAACACCTTTGGGAAAAATTGAATATGAAAAACGTCATCCTAAATTTTCATTACAATTAACCCAAACATTACCCAATATCTTAGATAATGATTTTGCTTTTACTAAAATCGATTTTAAAACCTATTACGAATTACCTTATTTATCAGGTCAAAAAAGTTCTGTTCTATTGCAAACAGGAATAGCCTTTGGTGATGTTCCCATAACCCATTTATACAGTATTGTGCCAAACAATTTAAATAAAGACGCTATTTTACAACGAATCACTTTTGCTGGAAAAAACAGTTTTGAAACGATGTACTTTAACGAATTTTTTTCTAATCGATATGCTTCATTACAATTAAAACACACCTTTAACAAAGTACGCTTAGGATACAAAATTAATCCTGAATTTACAGTGGTTACCAGAATAGCTGTTGGCTCAAACAACGAAAGCAACCAGCAACATCTAGGCATCAATTACAAAACACTTGAAGATGGATTTTTTGAAAGTGGTGTGGAGTGTAACAAAATTTTCAAAGGTTTTGGTTTGGTTGCTTTTTACAGATATGGACCAAATCAATTACCTAATTTTGACGACAACATTGCCATTAAAGTTTCTTATTATTTAGATTTAGGATTCTAAATTTAACTTAAAAATTACGCTCAACACCAATATTTTAAGCAATAATCGTTACCTTTGCACCCTAATTTTTGAGAGATGTTAAAGAGATTAAACCCTGGTTTTTGGGGTTATATTGCCAGTAAAATATTAAGAAACAGAATTGGATTATTAGTCTTTATTGCGATTTTTACCGTTTTTATGGCTTCGCAATGGAAGTACATAAAATTCACAAATACCGAAGCTAACTTATTACCCGCTAACGAGAAAGCCAACATAGAATACAATGCTTTCTTAGACAAATTTGGAGAAGAAGGAAACCTTATTGTAATTGGTATTCAAGATAGTCTTATTTTTTCTCCAAAAATTTATGCTTCTTGGGAAAAATTAATGACCCAATTGAAACAAAACAAAGAGGTTGATTTAGTAATTTCTTTGGATAACTTAAAGAAATTACAAAAGAATGATAGTTTATCTACTTTTGAACTTACTTCTTTGATTAATCCTGCAAAAGTTTCTGATGCCAATTATCTTAAAGAAAAAAAGGAAGAATTAACCCATCAGATGCCTTTTTATGAAGGGTTACTTTACAACAAATCAGGTATAATTCGTTCTGCAATTTATTTAGACAAGAAAATTGTTAATACTCCCGAACGTAAAAATCTGGTTCTTAAGAAAATTATCCCTGCTATTGAATCTTTTGAAAAAGAAACAAAAGTTGACCTACATGTGTCAGGGATGCCTTACATTAGATCGTTAAATTCTGAATACATTATTAGCGAAATTAGCCTTTTCATTGGAGCAGCTTTAGGAATAACTTCACTGATTTTCTTTTTGTTCTTTCGCTCTTTCAGAACTACATTAATATCCATTTGCATCGTTATTGTTGGGGTAATGTGGTCCTTTGGATTTTTAGGACTATTGCGTTATGAAATTACGGTTTTAACAGCCTTGGTTCCCACATTAATGATTGTAATTGGTATTCCAAACTGTATTTTCCTAACTAATAAATATCATCAAGAATGTAGAGTTCACGGAAATCAGGCGAAAGCTTTGGTTCGAGTAATTACTAAAGTGGGCACTCCAACTTTAATTACCAATCTTACCACTTCATTTGGTTTTGCAACATTTATTGTAACCGATAATATTTTACTTAAAGAATTTGGTACCGTAACCTCTATAAACATTATTGCACTTTTCCTACTGTGTCTTTTTGTAATTCCAGTAGCTTACAGTTATATGTCGATTCCTAAAGAACGTCATTTAGATCACTTGGAAAAAAGTTATTCGGTAAGTTTCTTAAATTGGATTCAAAAAACCATCAAAAACAAACGAACTATTGTTTATACAGTAGCATTTTCTTTGCTTGCATTAGGTTTTTATGGTACTTTTAAAATGAGAGTTTCAGGAAGTTTGATTGAAGACATGCCTAAAAAAGCAGCATTTTTCGATGATATCGTATTCTTTGAAAAAGAATTTGATGGCGTAATGCCAATCGAGATTATGATTGATACCAAACGAAAAAAAGGAGTTATGAAGTTAACTACCTTGAAACGAATGGACGAACTTCAGGAGACTATTGATTCTATTCCAGAATTATCACGACCAATTTCTATTGTTAATTTAGTGAAGTATTCGAAGCAGGCATACTACAACAACAATCCAGAATACTACAGTTTGCCAACAACTCAGGAGCAAGCTTTTATTTTATCGTATGCTAAAAATTCGGTAAAAGACAGCAAAGAAAATGTAATGAAGAGCTACGTAGATTCAACCGGTCAATATGCCCGAATTACTACTTTCATTAAAGATGAAGGAATTAATAATATCGATGCTATTCAAAGCAAATTACAACAAAAAATCAACGAAGTTTTCCCTAAAGAAAAATACGAAGTATCCATCACTGGAAAAGCATTGGTCTTCCAAAAAGGAACCAAATATCTATTAGACAATTTAGTAGAATCGTTAATCTTATCGATTTTCATTACAGCACTTTTAATTGCCCTTATGTTTAGATCGATTAAGATGATAGTCGTGGCTTTAATTCCGAATTTACTTCCTTTACTAATGACTGCGGGAATTATGGGATATTTTGACATCCCTTTAAAACCGTCCACTATTTTAGTATTCGGAATCGCCTTTGGACTTTCAGTTGATGACACCATTCGATTCTTAGCAGAATACCGACAAGAATTAGGTAGAACCAATTGGAAAATCAAGAAATCGGTTTTTGCAACCTTACAAGAATCAGGATTAAGTATGTTCTATACATCGGTAGTATTATTCTCTGGATTCTCTGTTTTCATGCTTTCTAGTTTTGGAGGTACAATTGCTCTTGGAGGATTAGTTTCTATTACCTTACTTTTTGGAATGTTATCTAATTTAGTTTTACTCCCTTCATTGGTACTAACATTGAACAAAAAACTAGCCAATCAGCAAGAATTTTTAGAACCTACTTTCAATATTTTAAGCGATGAAGAAATAGGCAATGAAGAAAATTTGAACGATAAAGAACAATAAAAAACACAATCAAATAATAGCTATATTTGCATTATAAATAATATTGAAAAATGAAACACTCAAAAGTAATAGACCTTTTAAACAGCACGAAAACATTACATGAAGTAACAGCAAAAGGTTGGGTTAGAACATTTAGAAACAATCAATTTATTGCGTTGAATGATGGTTCAACCATTCATAATATTCAGTGTGTTGTAGATTTCGAAAACACACCAGACGAAACCTTAAAAAGAATTACAACTGGAGCCGCAATTTGCGTTACAGGAACTTTGGCAGAAAGCCGCGGAGCTGGTCAAAAAGTAGAAATTCAAGTAACAAAATTAGAAATTTTAGGCGATAGCGATGCGGAGAAGTTTCCAATGCAACCTAAAAAACACTCGTTAGAATTTTTACGTGAAAATGCACATTTACGTGTTAGAACGAATGCTTTTGGAGCAATTATGCGTGTACGTTCAACATTAGCTTTTGCAGTACACCAATATTTTCAAGAAAAAGGATTTTTCTACGTAAACACGCCTATCATTACAGGTTCTGATGCAGAAGGTGCTGGTGAA
>JAHRWO010000025.1 GCA_019105125.1 Flavobacterium sp. | reverse complement strand
TAATTGCTCGATTGTAAGCCAATAATTATTTTAGTATATTTGACTATAAAATTCAAACAAATGAAGCGTATTCTTTTCACTTTTAGCTTGGTTGCAACTTTAATGAGTTGTAAAGAAGAAACGGAAACTCCAAAAGTTATCTACGAAGAAGGAAAAACTAAGGTAGAAGCAGAAACTAGAGATACGTCATCTATCAAAGTGGCTGATTTGCCTATTTTGATGGAAGGAACCAAGTATTTGATTCATCCTCTTGGCGATGTTCGTGTGTATGACTCGAATAGTAAAGTGTATGGAAGCAGCAAAACCAACCAAGTAAGCTATGCGATTTCCAATTATAACCGATTTGAAATTACAGGTTACTTCGATAATTTGAATTTTCAACATGTTGATTCCACTACTGTAAAACCATTAACCGAAAAGAAAATACAAATTCAAACGGCTACTTTTTTAGACGGAATTGCCGCTAAAACCAAAAAGCAAATCATGGTTTACACTTTGGTTGATTCCGATACTAACAAAGATGGAAAAATCAATCAAAATGATATTCGTTCGTTGTATTTGAGTACCATTAGTGGTGACAACTTTACTAAACTTTCAGAAGAATTTCAGGAACTAATCGATTGGAATATTATTGAAGCTCAAAACTGTTTGTACTTTAGATGTATTGAAGATATCAACAAAAATGGCGCTTTTGATAAAAATGATAAAGTACATTACCACTTTGTAAACTTGTTAGCTGACGAGTGGAAAGTGGAAGTTTATACTCCGAATTAGATTAATAATGAAGAAATTAATTTATTTTGCGTTGTTGTTCCTTTCATTTGCTGGAATTGTACTTTTTTCTTACGCAAGAATTAATATTGGAATAAGTCTTAAGTACGAAGTTGAACCTGGAGAATGTATTTCTAATGTTTCTGGTAATAATTTATGTAAGCAACAAGAATATTTTCTTTATTTAACGATTTTATGCTTAGTCGTTTTTTTGGTTGTTATTTACTTTCAAAGAAACACAAAGAGTAAGGAGAAATCCGCTTAACCTGCGTTTCGCTTTAGCGAATTATCGTCATCCGCGTTCCAACTCTAAATCAAAATATCACTTTCTAAATCCGATTTTTCAATTTCAAAATCAAATCCTAGTTTAGAAACCAGTTGAATTACCAAATTCTTATACCAGTTTTCACTTTTAGGATGTATATAGATTTTTTCGATTAATTGATTTAGATTAACATCGACTTTTAAACCGTTATCGATTTTCATTCCATTAGCCGAAACGTCTGAAATAATTCGAATTTCTCTTTCGTATTGAAAACTTTTACGTTTGAACAAAAACGGGAAAAACGTATCTTCAAACGGAATAAACTCTTTTTTGTAATCGATGTAATTTACAGCACCGATATATTGTTCGGTTTGTCTTTCAGGTTGTAAGGCTTCTTTTAGTCTGCCAATTGTGGTTTGAATGGCTAAACCTTCTGTATTTTGAGTTAAAATTTGCCACATTGCAAACGATTCGTATTCATTAATATGCCAGCTACTAATCACTACTTTTTCACGATGTGATTTATAATAATCTAAAAACTTCGGATTGTTAGCAGCAATTTTCTTGATTTCTTCAAAAGTTGGTTCCGAAAATGTGCCTTCATATTGGTCTTCAAACTTATCCGAACGCGACATAAACAACTGTTGCGATAACAGCATGTCTAAAAACTTAGACAAGTCCAAATACTTCCAAACAATGGTATCATTGTCATCGGGTAAAGTTATATTTGGATGGTTTACATACATTTTTTAAGTTCAATTCAAAATTGTTACACAAAGTTACTAAGTCAACAAAGTAAAAGATTAGTTTAAATCTGCGCTGCGAAGCACCCGTTTCATCCGCGTGCCAATTACTCGAAACTCTGCATCATCACTAACTTCGAATACGTTCCATTCAAAGCTAATAATTCGTCATGCGTTCCTTGTTCTACGATTTCGCCTTTTTGCATTACGACAATTTTGTCTGCTTTTTGAATCGTAGATAAACGGTGCGCAATAACAATTGATGTTCTATTTTGCATCATATTCTCTAACGCTACTTGAACGAATTTTTCACTTTCGGTATCTAAAGCCGAAGTTGCTTCATCTAAAATCATGATTGGTGGATTTTTCAAAACGGCTCTTGCAATCGATAAACGTTGTTTTTGTCCACCTGAAAGTTTTCCACCTGCATCACCAATATTAGTTTCAATTCCGTTAGGTAAATCTTTCACGAATTCATAAGCATTCGCCACTTTTAAAGCTGCAATAATTTCTTCATCGGTTGCATCTTCTTTCCCTAAACGAATATTGTTTTTAATGGTGTCATTAAATAAAATCGAATCTTGAGTAACCAATCCCATTAGATCACGAAGCGATTCTAACGTCATATCTTTGATATCGATTCCGTCAATTTTTACGGTTCCTTCTTGCACATCATAAAAACGGGTTAATAAATTCGCAATCGTACTTTTCCCAGAACCAGATTGTCCCACTAATGCCACCGTTTTTCCTTTTGGAATCTCCAAAGAGAAGTTTTTCAATACATTTTCTTCAGCGTATCCAAAGTTAATGTTTTTAATGCTGATTTTTTCTGTGAAAGTCTCTTTTACGATTGCATTTTCTTTATTGGTAATGGTGTTTTCCACTTCTAAAACTTCAAATACACGTTCGGCAGCCGCTAATCCATTTTTAACAGCATAAGAAGCTTTTGAAATCGCTTTAGCTGGAGTCAGAATGTTATATGCTAATCCAATATAAGTAATAAAATTTGAGCCTTTTAAAGAACCTTCAACTAAAACTAGGTTACCTCCGTAAACCAATAACACGCCAATAACTAAAATCCCCATAAATTCACTCATGGGAGAAGCTAAATTGTTTTTCTTTCCAATCGAGATTGTTAATTGGTATAAACGATTTATGGAATCGTTGAAAGTTTTAGCAAAATATTTTTCAGCATTGTAACTTTTTACCACTTTCAAACCACCTAAACTTTCTTCAACAATTGAAATCAAATAACCATTTTCTTGTTGGGCTCTACTTGATTTCGATTTTAAAC
>JAHRWO010000374.1 GCA_019105125.1 Flavobacterium sp. | reverse complement strand
TGAAATTTTGGTTTTAGATTCATCATATAATGCATGAAACCTAACATCACAAAACGCGATGCGATAGTTCCTACAGCGGCTCCAACGATGCCCCATTTTGGGAAAATCCAAATTCCGTAGATTAAAAAATAGTTGATAACTACATTGGTAATATTTCCAATAATGGTTGCCCACATGGAATATTTAGTTTCGCTCAAACCATCAGCAAACTGTTTGTACGCTTGGTACATAATTAACGGAATCAACGAAAAACCAACGATATCTAAATACGGTTTTGCCATTTCCACTACGGCTTCGGGTTGCCCCATGTATGCAATAAGTGGTTTCGAAAAGAAAATCAGTGTAAATAAAGCAACACCTAAAATCGTACACAAATACAATCCATGATGAAAAGCCGAACGACCACCAGCTACATCATTTTTTCCATCGGATTCGGCAACTAAAGGTGTAATGGCGGTTGAAAATCCAATTCCTAATGACATGGCAATGAAAACAAAACTGTTTCCTAATGAAACCGCCGCTAATTCGGTTGGACCTAATTTTCCCACCATAATATTATCCACAATTCCCACAACAGTATGGCCTAACATTCCTAAAATAATAGGGTAGGCGAGTTTTAAGTTTTGTGAAAATTCTTTAGAGTAGTCGGAAAAAGTCATTTTGGCAATTTTGTGGCAAAGGTAGTTATTTTGAAAACGAAAGCAAGAAAAAAACCTGACAGGATTCGGAATCTTGCCAGGCTTATCTATTGTGAGTTAAAATTACTTTTTAATATTTTGATTTATCGTATCACTTTCAATAAGTCCGTCTCGTAAACGAATGATTCTGTGAGCATAAGCAGCAATGTCTTCTTCATGAGTTACTAAGATTACGGTGTTTCCGTTGGCGTGAATTTCGTTGAATAAATTCATAATTTCCACCGAAGTTTTACTATCTAAGTTTCCTGTTGGCTCATCGGCTAAAATGATTGATGGTTTGTTAACCAAAGCTCTCGCCACCGCCACACGCTGACGTTGACCACCAGATAACTGATTCGGTTTGTGATCCATTCTGTCTTGAAGCCCTACTTGTGTCAATACTTCGGTAGCTCTTTCAACACGTTCCGATTTAGAATGACCAGCATAAACCATTGGTAAAGCTACATTGTCCAAAGCCGTTGTTCTTGGCATTAAGTTGAACGTTTGAAAAACGAATCCAATTTCTTTATTACGAATTCCTGCCAATTCATCGTCTTGCATTTCACTTACATGTTTTCCGTTCAAAACATAAGTTCCAGAAGTTGGCGTGTCTAAACAACCTAAAATATTCATCAAAGTGGATTTTCCAGAACCAGAAGGTCCCATTAAAGCTACATATTCGCCTTTATTGATTTCTAAATCGATGCCTTTTAAAACATACACGATTTCGTTTCCTAAAGGGAAATCTCTTTTGATATTGGTTATTTTAATTAACGGATTTGCCATAATGAAATTAGAATTTAGCCTCTCGACTTCGCTCGAGATGACAATATTATTGATATAACACTATTATAAGTAGAAAAAGAAAGGAATTTGTTACAACTAGAAACGAATTCTTTCAAACAAGTGAGAACTTATGGTTTTACTCGAATTGATGATGAAATGTTCTTTTTTTTGTTCGGCTCTAAAAAAGACAATTCCCCATTGAAAGGTGTCAATCGTAACGGAAACTTTTGGATGATTTTTTATGATTTTCCAAGCTTCTTCCATGTCAGCCGACCAATGAATGTCATCGAAAATCCAAATCGAATCATTGCAAATTGTTGGAAGCAAAGCCTCAAAATAATCTAAAGTAGCTTTTTTGGAATGATTGCCATCGAAGTAAATTAAGTGATGGGTGATGGGTGAAAGGTTTAGGGTTTTGAAATAAGTTGAAAATTCTGTAATTACAAAATTCACATTAGGTTTTGGATAGGTGAAATCTCTACCGTACGCACCTTCAAATTGTTTTTCAAAATTCTTTATTGCTACATCTTGAGTGTTTTTACATCCTTCTAAAGTAGTTATTATAGCTTCTGGGTTTCCTAAAGCTAAAGAATTTGTTGCCAAACCCAATGAAGTGCCAATTTCCAAAATACTTTTAGGTTGAAAATAGCGAACAATTCTAAAAAGCAGTTCGGCATTTTTTTGCGTAATTCCAGCGGTTTGTGCAATTTTTGAAATCTCTCGTGTATTTGATTTAAAAACGCGTGAACCTGCACCAAAATCGGTTACTTCAATCGTATTGTTATTTTCTAAAAGCGATTTACGATACGATTTTAGATTGTAATATTCTGGATATTTGGTGTTGTTATAAAAACATTTCGTAATCAAATCAAACACAAATGGCGAATGCACTCCATGTTCGTTTTTGGAATGGAAAAGGAATTTTATGTAGGATTTAATTATAGTCACAGTTTTCCGTCACAGTTTTCAGTCACAGTTTTCAGTCACAGTTTTCTCTGCACACTGCGACTGCGACTGAATACTAATTATTATTCCATTTTCGAACTTAATTCAAACCAGCGTTCTTCTTTTTCTT
>JAHRWO010000355.1 GCA_019105125.1 Flavobacterium sp. | reverse complement strand
CAAAGGTTATGATTAAATCATTAATGCTATTACTTAGCATAATAAAATGTTCTCTTTGATTATGAATTTTGCCAGAATTATCTCCGATATGCTTTGCATGAACGCTACCTTTTTCTAATATACTTAAAAGTTCATTTTTTAATTTTGAATTAAGAGAAGAAGTATCAGTACTATTAAATGTTTTTAATAAACTTTTTTCAGTTATAGCAGCTACTTTACTATCATCTTTTGTCAAAGCATTTTTAAGTTTTAAATAGTTAGCAATAATTTCAGATGTTGAAAATTGTTTTGTTGATTCTTGAGAAACTTCTGTCTTTTCCTGAACATTTTGAGCTTCAACTGTTGTTGTATCTTTATGTTCGTGTGAACCATCATTGTGGTTATGTGTTGCTTCTTTTTGTTGTACAGGCTCCGTTAATTCCATTCCACATTTTGAACATTCTTCACCCTTTTTTCCTGTAATTTCTGGATGCATAGAACAAGCATACAATTCGTTCGAAGTTGATTTTGTTTCTATGCCATCGGTTTCTTTTACTTTGTGATTGCAAGAAGTTATTGTAATTGCAAACAACGCTATAATAAATAGTGTTTTCATGATAATTGATTTTTGAAATTAATTACTTTGCTTTTTTAAATTGAAGAAAGTATAATACAAATTGAAATACACTCCATTTGGCGCCGAACGTACCATTGAACTCATTAACTCATGTCTGTAAGCTACATCAACTCTCGCTTGACTGTTGAAAATAAATTGAATTACAGGCACAACATCCAAATATGATTTACCGTTTTCGTTAATGGTTTGACCTGCAAATTCAACCATTAAATTGATATTGGTTTGTTTGAAACTAGTGTACTTTTTAGGGTACATTAATTTTCCAAAAGAAAGAGTGTAATTAGTGGCATTATCTCCTAATTCGTTTGGAAATGGATAATCTGGTTTGTTGTCAAAAGCTTTCTCAAAACTAATTGATGAACTAATTGCTAATTTTTTAATCAGTTTAGTAGCCACAATTCCAGATTCAAAACCCGTATTATGTCCCATAATTTCAATTTGTTCCTGATGTATGTCGGCATTATTGAAACTATATCTTCCAAAAGCTGCCATACGGAAATGACTGTTTAAATCATCTGTAGAATAAAAACGATATTTGACATAAAAGCTTCCTCCTTCTGTTACTAAATCATTACTTCTGTTACTCACAAAAGCAGATGCACGAACCATCAAATTTTTATTAATCCCATATGTAACTTCGGGCATCAGATGATAACTATATCCTGATTTAAATTCTTCTTTAAAACGTGATTGAAGAAGGTTAACACCTAATGAGTTTGCCGGAACATTACTAGCAGGATCTGTTATTAGAAACAACTCTTGACTTACACTCGTTTGAATAGTTAATAGAATAATTAGAATAAAAAACTTTCTCATTAGTTTAAAATTTTAATATGAAAATCATCTTCACTGTTTGCAACATAAGTCGAAATGTCCTTATATGATTTTGATAATTTTTTAAACTCTTTTTCTGTAACATAACCTTTATCAACTACTTGAAATTTAACAACTTCTGTAGTGTCTTTTTTGTCATTTACTAAAATGTAAGGACTTTTACTAATGGTTTCAGCTTTGGCAGTTATCACTAATGATCCAATAAAAAAACCTGCTTTTTCTACTTTTTCCTTAAATGTTTTTGGACTTAATTCATTTCCCTCTTTAAGAGTTACCGTGAATGTGTTGGTATTTAAGTCTGTTTCAACATTGGTAACTTCTGGTAATGCTTTAAGTTGCTTATTTATAGCATTTGAACACATTGAGCAAGTTAAACCCGTTGCTCTAATTTCAGCTTTTACAATTTGTGCATTACTTTTTATTGAAAACATCAAAACGATTGATGCAATTACTAGATATACTTTATTTATTTTTTTCATTTTACTTTTCTATTAATTTAATTATTTCTTCTTCTGTTGGATTTTTTGCAATTAGAACACCTTCTTCATTGAATAAAAATTTCGATGGTAATTCCTCTACACCAAATTGTATTGCTGTTTCAGCATCAAAACCTTTTGAGTCTATCAATTGGGTAAATTTAATTTTATCTTTTTCAACAGCTTTTAGCCATTTATTAGTATCTGTATCGATTGATATTCCTATTATTTCTATTTTATCTGAACTAACTTCATTATGTAGTTTTACTAACTTTTTATTGCCTAATCTGCAAGGACCACACCATGATGCCCAAAAATCAATTAACACATATTTCCCTTTAAAAGATGTAATATTTACCTCTGTATTACTAGTACTTTTTAATGCTATTGATGGTATTGTATCTCCAACATCAATCTGTGCAGTGGCTATATTAGTAATTAAAAAAAATGCAAAAATTATTCTTCTCATTTTAGATTATTTAATAGTTTCTACCGTTTTTCCACAAGTTAACATCATTGAGCCGTAGTAAGGATTTTTTACTGCATTTTCTTTACTTAACCAATTCGCACCTTTACCATCATTGTACATAGGGCAATGTTGGAAATAAACTGGAACCTCATACTTTGCAACTTTTAATAATGAATAAATGTCTTTTGATAATGTTGTAAAGTGATTTCGTTGTTTATTAATATCTTTTGATTTTGAAATCAGTTCAGTATCTTTTTTAATTTGATTTACAACTTTCATCCAAACCATATGAACATCCATATCCAATTTGTCCATTTTAACATTGTTTATTGCAGTTAGTAATTCCTTTGAAGCAATTGAAGTTGTGTTACCATCAGAAGAAATCATAGCATCTTTTACCACAAAATAGTTATCAAAAACAACTTTAAGTTGGTTAACTTCTTGAAGTACCATCTTTGAAGTTTCATTGTGGTTTACATGATTATTATGGATTTCAGTAGTTTCTTCCACTTTGATTTCTTCTTTAACTGGAACTTTAGCAACTCTGTCATATTGACAACATCCATGAAGATTGTCATAGACATCATCTGGTGCAAGAAACTTATCACTATCATATCCTGCTAATGCTATTCTTTTTAGTATTTCGTCTGGATTAGTTTTAGTAGTATCATAAGTTAAAGTGGCCATCTTCGAATCTTGATCCCAATCTACTTTAGCTACTTTTTTGAAATTTCCTGCATTTTCGATTTTGGTTTCGCACATTCCACAGTTTCCATAAATCTTAACTGTTTCTGTTTTTGCATTTTTAATTTGTGCATTGACAGCAATACTAAGCAATATAAAAGTTGCTAGCATTATATTTTTAAATGAATTTTTCATTTTAATAATGTATTAGTAATCAAAGTGAATTCCTTTGATAAGTTGATAAAAAAATAATGAATAACAGTTTACAAGTCTATCTGCTTGAAATAATTAAAAATAAAAACGGAAAGTAAACTGAATGATTGATCTGATAGCAAAATGCTATAAATTTGACACACTAATGGCTGTCAAAAAAAGAATTTAGCCTATTTTAGGTATTAGCCAAATAGAATGAAAACCATCTGAGATTGATGGTGCCGTGTATGAAAACTTAACTTTCTCTATTGAAGAATATTGAATAAAGTTAATTTTAAAAGTAATTTCTGGTATAAAAATGATTGAAGAAGAAGGACAAGTCATAGAACAACCACAATTTGTATGACCACAATCACCTTTACATCCATTTTCATCTTTGCTTTCAGAACTGTCATTACTACAACAACATTTCTTTTCAGTTTTTTTAGATGAAACTTCTTTTTCACAAGAATGTTTTGAATTAAATTTACCACAAGCCATAGCAGCACTAGGCATTAAAAACATGCCTAATAAAACTATTAATATTATGTGATATTTTTTCATTTTTAATTTTAAAACATCACAAATGTATAAAAAATGAATTGTTGTTAGTCTAAAAATATTGTTAAATAGAGTTTTGGCAACTACGTCGATTTACATTGATTGAAAATTTATCTTTAAGTATTTTCATATCCTCACTAATTTTCTTGTCTAAAATCTTAGCGTAATGCTGCGTTGTTTTTAGATTGGTATGTCCTAGCATTTTACTTATGGTTTCAATAGGAACTCCGTTACTCAATGTCACGGTAGTTGCAAAAGTGTGTCGGGCAATATGGAATGTTAGTTCTTTATTGATTCCGCAAACCGTTGCAATTTCTTTTAGATACGCATTCATTTTTTGATTAGAAAATATCGGAAGCAATTTATCTTCATTTACACAAACTGGATGATTTGCATATTTATCCAAGATATATTGAGCTGTTGGAAGTAATGGAATTTTGGAATTCGTATCGGTTTTTTGTCGGTTTTTGTTAATCCATTTATCGCCATCGATTCCTAATACGATGTTGTCCTTTGAGAGTTGTTTCACGTCTATATATGCTAAACCAGTAAAGCAGCTGAAAACAAATATATCACGAACTAGTTCCAAACGTTCTGAAACGAATTCTTTTTCCATCAAACTTTGAATTTCTTGCTCTGTAAGGAATTCACGAATTACTTCTTTGACTTTTGCTTTGTAATTTGCAAATAGGTCCTTTGTCAGCCATCCATTGGCCAAGCAAATATTTATAATCTTGTGGAAGTTTTTAATATACTTTACAGCTGTATTGTTCGCACACTTTCTTTCTGTACGAAGATAAAATTCATACTCGGTAATAAAAGCATGATCTATTTTCTCAATATCAATATCAGAAACTCTGTATTTCCATTGAAGAAAGTCTTTAGTATGTTTTAAAGATGTTTCATAACGTTCTAGTGTTCCTGGAGCGTACTCACTTCCAACCAACTCTTTAATTTTTCGGTTGTGTTCTGTGAAGATTTGGATTAGTAGGCGTTCGCGTTCTTTGATGCCCAAGTACTCATTTTTGAAATTTTCAAAATTTAAAGTTTCTTTTTTGATTAATAGTTGTTTTTCTATTTCGAAAACATGCATTCTCAATAATTCGAGATGATTGTTTATTAAACGTGCTTCTTCTGAATTACCTTTTAAACGTGAGTTTTCAGTACTCCATTTTTCAGGTAAAACATATTTACCTGTACTTTTATCAATACGTTTTCCTTCTACTGTAATTCGGATAAAAATTGGAACAAGTCCGTTGCTGTTGATTTTTGCTCTTTTGATATAAAAAAGCACATTGATTGTTGCATTCATTTTTGGTAACCTTTAGTGTTAATTAAATTTCTAAAAACTAACATCAAAAGTCAAGATGTTTAAAAGCTAAACAGCCTATAAATACTGGCTATTACAACTAACGAGGGGTACATTAGTTTATAAAATTAAAGTACCCCTTTTAGTACTCCTACATTTTGATTAAAAATG
>JAHRWO010000338.1 GCA_019105125.1 Flavobacterium sp. | reverse complement strand
AAAAAGAGTGTAACTGTCACCTGAATGGAAGTCCAAAACAATAAGTACACTATCATTACAATGTATTCCTTCTATTTGAGCTAAATCTTTTTCTTCAATATTAAAATCACTTTGGGATAACTCTAAAGTAGTAGAGAATATAGAGTCTGGAAAATCCTTTTCTCTCTTAGAACATGACGTAGAGAGTAATATAAATGATATAATAAAATAATATATATGTTTCATTTTACGTGTAATATGGGATTGATTGCTACTTAGTCTGTTATTTTCAGTGTTTATCTTGTAATTTGCCTTTTATTTCATTTCCCGGATCTGAAGCGCATATGTCTGTATTTCCACAGCACCAATAGTGTTCATTACAACTTTCACTATTTACTAAAGCTTCAATGTTTTCTAAAGCCAACTTCGTGAACGTAACGATTTATTCAGTTTGTCGGTTATATTACTATCAAACACTTGCTTTCCGAATCTCTGGGAGTTTGCTTGTTCAATTTCGACGTTGATACAGCAAACTCCCACTTGTTTAATCACTGATCATTCCCTTTTATCTTTACTTTGACGTGCTGTTTGCGATTTACTGTACCAGTAGAGTTTAGAACTAATATCTTGTCGTTCAGGAATTCTGCAAGTGTATTGGAGGATAAACAGTCTTTGAGTTTGTTTCTCATGGTGTTATAATTTTAGTTCATATTTAATGATGCATGGATTATCATCTTCTTTTATTGTTTGAAGAATGTTTTTATTTGTAATTAGATCATTGTCTATAAATTGACCTATATCAGTAGGATAAATGATGGCATAGACGGTTTTTCCTTCAATAGAAAAGAAGGAAGGTAAATTAGGACTTACATTTTTATCTTTTTTGAAAGTCTTATTGTTGTTTGTTTCTAAATTATAAATGTTAATAAATAATTCTTGCTGTTTTATATATGTTGATATAATATATTTTTCATTGTATAGCCTGTCTATAGGAGAATATTTAGGAGAGTCTCTGAGTATAAATTCCGATTTTTCTTCTACCGAATTAAATTTATTTAAATCTATTTTGTCTATGCTTTTATTCCCTCCTTCAATGTAATAACTAGGTATTAACTCCATTTCTTTTTCTTTATATATAAAGAGATAATTGTTAACCTCTGGAGGTGTAAAATATGATATGTCTTTTGAGAAATTGAAAGGAGAGGTAATCGCTGTTGATTCTGCAATTAATCCTGCGTATGATATTTTTTTTATTGTTTTATTTTTATTTAAATCATAAATGGTAAAAACTCCTTTCTCAGCATTGTCAAAGAGAATATATTGACTTTTATTCAGAGCAAATAATTTTCTGAATCTATCTTTTGTCTGTGCTTTAATTTTATCCTTTGAGATAAAATTAAAATTTATGTCATAAATAGAAATATTTCCAAAAGGATCAAGTATGTCGAGTGTGTTATTATGATAGTTATATACTACATCTTGTAATATGGAATATTCTTGAGGACCTTGACCAATACATTTGGATGAATTCGAAATAAATTCTCCTTTCATATTGAAAATATGAATTACATAGTTGCCGTCAATGACAACATAATATTTATTTGGTATATATAAGGCTTTTTTAGTATTGAAAAAATTACCAATGAGAGAGGAACTATTTGTTTCTAAAGGACAAATTTCTATAGAACTAAAAATTTCTTTAAAATCTGGATTATTAATCTTTTCTAAATTGACAGATATTAATCGTTCATTTGTGTCTCCATTTTTTGCTATATCGTTACAAGAACAGATAAGTAAAAAAAGTACGCTTGACAATATGGCTTTTATATAAATCATTTAATTATATTTTTAAAGGTTGTTTGTTGTAAAAAAAGAGTTGGACTTTGTTCAATACTTCCACTTCTTTTTTGCGCTGGTTGAAATTCCATCGGGCTGTCATAGCCATGATATTGATAAGGACAATTCCGTAGATCTTTTTCTTCATCTGATAAGTCTCAGTTTTATTTGATAGAAAATAAGACTAAAACGGGATTAGATTCCTCATTCCATGATTTCAATTTGCTATTATCTTTTTGTAATTTAGCTTGTGGTTCTGAATAATTCATAAGAACAAAGAATTTATTTTTCGCAACGCCCTCAATTTGAGATGTTCCTTGAAGTGCCGTTTCGTTCATAAGGTCTATTTTTTTAGTTTGTAGGGCTTTGTTTTTAGGTATAAGCACATAGGTCGCGGATGGTGTAATGAAGGGCATACATACGAAATACTCCTCATTTTCATATAGGCTGATAATATCTTTGACATGATCGGTCTCCTGTATGAATTTACCAGGATTCTTTTCAAGTTCTTTTAGTCCATCTTCTGAAATGTAATATTTTGTAAAAATTGTATACTGATCAATCAACTCGCCTTTTGGGGAAATAGAATATATAGTAGGTGTGAATCTTTCATTATAATAGATTTGTCCGTTAGAGCGATAAAGATAATGTTTTGAACACCTCATGATATCCATTTCATTGATGTTTTTATACTTGCGATCCAGGATGGACGTAACGGTGTTCTTTGTATGGTTGAAACAAGCTAATTTCATTTTTTGTCCTTCCGGACCGAAAACATCTCTTAATATGAAGGATTGTTTATCAAGATAGCAGAATTCCAAAAAGTGTTCTCCCACATGGATGACTTCGTAATTATCCGGATCTGCTTGTGCATATTTGATAATATTAGATTGGGCATTATCGGCAACATAGATATTGTTTTCATTATCAACGTCCATATCAATTATTTCAATATATTCTCCGGCCCCTTCTCCTTGTTTGTTTATGGAAGATATAAATTTCCCATCTTTATCAAAAATGTAAACCCCTTTGTTTTGATCCCTATCCAGAATATAAAATTTATCGTTCTTGTAGATGATTTTATTGATATCTCCAAGTAAACAATATTCTTTTGTTTCCAAAGGGATGTATTCGATATCTTTGATTTCGAATTCACTGTCACTTAGATTGTCGAAATCAATAATATTACTTTCTATTTGTTTGTTGTTTGATTGGTTACAAGATGTCAAACAGATACATAAGATTGAAATAGTAAAAAACAGCTTATTCATATTGTTGATTTTTTTAGAAATTGTTGTAAAATAAATCTAGCATACTGCTTTTAAAACAATTTCTTGTGAGTTGCTTAATTAATAGGAGCAAGTCATGGTTAATGCAAAAATATAGATAAAATAGACTTAAACAACAGTTAAAAGAGCAGTCAAGAGTGAGTTTTGGTAACTGGCTGAACTACAGCATGTATGTCAGCAAATTGTCAGAGAAATGTCATCAAATTGTCATCGACCTTAATCCGGATCAATGATAAATTGAGATTCAAAAAAAAATAAACCGATATTAAACAGTAAAAATAGGCTGCACGCACTTTAAAATTATAGTGTTGATTTCCCCTTCATTTGAACCAATATTTAATCAGTATCGGATTTTGTTCTCTATCCGCCTGTAACAGTTTTTCCAAAATAATTTGTTGCTTGTCGTTCAGCATCTCCTTGGTCACACGTTTTTCTAAATCAACCCATTGGATAGGCATCATGGCATATTGGTCTGTAACTATGATTTCTTCTCCACGATACGAGTTAAACCACACTTTTTCATCAAATTCTATGATATATTTGGATTTGCCGGTGGATTTGTCATATATGATATTTGCCCTATGGTCGTTATCTTTCCACAAAACAGATGCGAATATATATTTGTCGTTGTGTCTAACGGCCTGTATCATGTAAGAAAATTGAGCATACATTTCTTCTTTATTCTTAGTAAAATTTATTTTAGCCTCTTGCGAGAGAACAGCAGTTCTACCATCTTTGGTGTATTTCCCAAAATCAAATTTAAAAGAGGCTTCCAACTGCTTTTTTCCTATTTTATAAACGATAGGATGGAACGGTCGGTAAAAGAACCATTCATCTTTATATTGATAGGGTATTTGTGAATAACTGCCGATAGCCATGTCTTCTTCAAATTCTTCATGTAATAATTCTTGTTTATTCAAATCGAAATAAGCAATTTTTTTAGGCTCAAACAGAGAATGAGACACATAAATATCATTATCTAAAGCTGCAAGCGAGTGAGCCACCTTAAACTCCGGATAAGAAATTCGTTTGGTTTCAATAAAATCCCCTAATAAACTATAGACATGTATTCGTCCATAAGGTTCCAATATTTCCAGATTGCCGGAAAAGGGATTAATATTAAAATCC
>JAHRWO010000320.1 GCA_019105125.1 Flavobacterium sp. | reverse complement strand
CAAGCCAAATTAATTTCTGAAATTAATAAGCAACAAGATATTTTTTACACTTCGTCTCGTGGTGTTAATGAAACTAATATCGTTACGAGTACTTCGATTGAACCAATGGTGGAAGCTATTTTCAAAAACGAGAAGTTAACTCACAAAATTGAAAATTTATCTTCTATAACGGTTAAATTACCACAGGAAAACATTTCAACTCCAGGGGTTTATTACTATATTTTTCAAAGATTGGCTTGGGAAGGTATTATCATTCATGAAGTAATTTCAACTACAAATGAATTCACAATTATTGTAAGTGACGAACAAATCGATATTGCTTTTAAAGTAATTAAAGACCTCAAAAACGTTTTTGATTAATAAAAATGTTTGTATTTTTTTTCACATCAAAAAAAGAAACGTATTTTTACCCATCTATATACTAAAAGTAGGTTTTAGTAGTTAAAGTACAAAAACGTTTTAAATTGAAAAACACCATAAAAAAATATTGTCTTGTTTTAGGCTTCATATTGGTTTTAATAGCATGTTCTGTTAAAAAAGATAAGTTTGTTAATCGCAATTTCCATGCAGTTACAACAGAATACAATGTTTTGTTTAATGGTAATGTTGCCTTAGATAAAGGTTTAGAGGAACTGAAAACTACTTATCAAGATAATTTTTGGGAAATTTTACCAATAGAACGCGTTCAAAGGGTTGAAAAATCTATTTCCACAGAGCAATCTAGTAATAAGAATTTCGAAAGAGCAGAAGAAAAAGCCACTAAAGCAATTCAAAAACATTCAATGAATATTGGTGGAATGGAAAAAAATCCACAAATGGACGAGGCCTATTTGTTGTTAGCAAAAGCCCGCTATTATGACAATCGGTATATACCCTCTTTAGAAGCATTAAATTATATTTTATACAAGTATCCACTGAGCGATCGAATCTATCATGCTAAAGTTTGGAGGGAAAAAGTAAATATCCGATTAGATAATGAAGATGTAGCTATTAAAAATTTAAAGTTACTCCTGAGAGACCAAAAAATTGAAGGCCAAGATTTGGCTGATGCTCATGCGATGCTTGCTGAGGCTTACATAAAACTTGAAGTTAGAGATTCTGCAGTAACAGTATTGAAGGTAGCCAAAGAAAAAACAAAAAATAACGAAGAAAAAGCGCGTTATACTTTTATTTTAGGGCAGTTGTATGAAAGTTTGAATCAAAAAGATAGTGCTTACGGTGCGTTTCAAGAGGTTATTGAAATGAATAGAAGAGCACCACGCAGATACGTTATTCAGTCTCATGCAAAATTGGCGTCACAATTAGATTATACCAAAGGCGATACTTTATTATTTGTAGAAAAGTTTAATAAGTTATTAGAAGATAGAGAAAATAGTCCTTTTTTAGATGTTTTAAATCATCAAATGGCGTTGTTTTATAATGATTTAGGAATACATAACAAAGCTTTATTGTATTATAATAAATCATTAAAGGCAAAGTCACAAGACACTTATTTGGTTGCTTCAAATTATAGAAATATTGGAGAAATTTATTTCAAAAATGCGCAATATAAGGAAGCAGGTAAGTATTATGATAGCACTCTTTTGAATCTTAAGGAAAGAACTCGAGAGTATAGAAAAATAAAGAAAAAAAGAGATAATCTGGATGACGTAATAAAGTACGAAGCAATTGCGCAACAAAATGATAGTATTCTTAAAGTTGTTGCTATGAATGTTTCCGATAGAAAAAAATATTATGAAGATTACATCTTTAATTTAAAAGTACAAGATGAAATAAAGGCCAAATTAGCAGAAGAAAAAGCAAAGAAAGAGGTAAATCTGAAGGCTAATTCAAATTCAAATACTAATGATTTTATGACAGACGATCTTCCTTTTAAAAAAGGAGGAGATAACACACTTGAAATGCCTGCGATTGTTACGCCAGCTCAAGTTGGTACTAAATCTAATCAAAGCAATTTCTATTTTTACAATCCTGTAGCAGTAGAACTTGGAAAAAGAGAATTTCAAACACGATGGGGTAAACGAACACTAGCGGATAATTGGAGGTTATCTTCTTCCAATAAAAATTCGCAAAGCGAAAATGATTTAACTACAGAAGAAAGTCAAGATACCGCATCAAAAGAAGCTAAAGAACTCGACCAGAAGTATAATGTGCAAACGTATTTAGATAAGATACCAGAAGATCAGGAAATCATTGCTAATCTAGAAAAAGACCGAAACTTTGCCTATTATCAATTAGGTTTGATTTACAAAGAAAAATTCAAAGAATACGAATTGGCAGCTTCGCGTTTAGAACAACTTTTATTAAACAATCCTGAAGAGCGATTAGTACTACCGTCGTTATATAATTTGTTTAAAATTTACCAATTAATTGCGCCTGAAAAAGCAGCACGTTTGAAGCAGCAAATTTTAAGTCAATATCCAGAGAGCAGATATGCTCAAATAATCAACAATCCAGAAATTGAAATTACAGATCAGGATAATCCTGAAATTGTCTTTAAACAATTGTATAAAATTTTTGAAAATAACCAGTTAAGAGAAGTTACCGTCTTACTTGAAGAAGCAATCATTAAATTCACAGGAGAGGAATCGCTTCCTAAGTTTGAAATGCTTAAAGCAAAAGTAAGTGGTAGAACAAGTGGATTGGATGAGTATAAAAAAGCATTAAACTTTGTAGCGTTAACCTATCCTAATGCTCAGGAAGGCAAACAAGCAGAAAAAATATTAAAAGACGAAATTCCATCAATTGAAGCATTAGATTTTGGAAAAGCAGCCCCTTCATCTTTCAAGCTTGTCTTTCCTAAAAAATATCCATACGAAAAAGAGGTCAAGAATTTAATGGATAAAATTTCTAATTTTACAAATGAATCGAACATTGCTTCTCTAAAAATCTCAGAGGATATTTATTCTTTGAACGAAAATTTTATAGTGGTTCATGGTTTTGAATCTAAAGAACAAGCAGCTTCAATACTAGGTTTTTTACAAACACATAAAGACTATAAAATATCAGATAAAACTTATGTTGTTTCAACAGAAGATTACAAAATCATTCAAATGAAAAAGAAGATGAACGAATGGATTTTGTTAAATAAATAAGAACCCAAATCCCTATTAATATGTTTGAAAAAGTAAAGAATCAAGACCATTTATTAGGCAAAACCAATAGAATTGTTGAAGGAACTACTATTACAGGAGATATTACCACTTTCGCCGATTTTCGTTTAGATGGAAAGCTAAAAGGAAATTTTACTTCCGAAGGAAAAATTGTAATTGGTCCAACAGGTGAAGTAATAGGTGATATCGTTTGTAAAAGTATTGACATCGAAGGTATATTTTCAGGAAAGTTACAAGCCGAAGGAATGCTAAATGTAAAATCAAAAGCACATATTACGGGAGAAGTGATCGTTGGTAAATTAGCGGTTGAACCAGGTGCTAGGTTTGAAGCAAGTTGCGAAATGCGAAGTTCATAAATTTATTTGTAAATTAAATAAATCCTAAATTAACATGGATTCCAAAAAAAGACAACCGAATAAATGGTTAGCTCTAATCACTATCCCATTTCAAATGGGATTAGTTATTTTTGGATTTTCCTACTTAGGAACTTGGTTAGATAAAACGAATAATAATGTAGCGGAAACCAATTTTAAGATTTTTACATTAATTGGAGTCTTCATCGCCATTTATCAAGTAATAAGTCAAGTGAATCAAATAAATAAAAATAAATAAGATATGTCAGTTTATGCCAAGGCAGCAATAGTAGTCGGGATACTTTTTGGAATTCATTTTGGAATCGCTCAGTTTGTAGATGCAAATTTTAACATGACCAACTTTTTGGTTTCCTATGTGAGTCAGGCGGTTTTAACGGCACTTATTTTATTAGCGTTGCTTCAAATTGATAAGAAAGCAAAAGAACAATTAGGATATGCCTTTTTAGGATTAACCTCTGCAAAAGTGATTTTAAGTTATGTGATTGCTACCCAATTTTTGTTTCAAGGAACGGTTATCGCAAAAGAATTAAAAATTAATTTTTTCATCGCTTTTCTAATTTTTTTATGTCTAGATGCCTATTTTGTAATAAGATTATTAAACAAAAAAGGATAAAGGAATGAAAAATCGATAATTCTTTAAAAAATATGTATTCAAGAAACTTGGAATATTAATTAAAATTGTACTTTTGCAAAAATTTTTAGGAAACATAAGAATTATAGTTATGATGATTTTAAGGAAACCCATTTCCATTTTAACAGCGATATTGTTTTTAACAAGTTCAATGGTTTTTTCTGCAAGTGAAACTACTGATTCTTTACAAGTAGCCACAGCGCCTGCAACAACAGAAGTTGAAGCGCATGGAGGTCACGCAGAAGAAGCAAAATCGCCAAAAGAAGTTGTTAATGCTCATATTCAGCACCACCTTCAAGACGATTACTATTTTACATTTTTTGCTGATGAGGCAGAAGGTAAGCATTATGGGTTCCCACTTCCAGTAATTTTAATTGATGGAGGATTAAAAATTTTCTCAGCAGCTAAATTCCACTATGGTGAAACAGTTGCTGAAGTAGACGGTAAATTCTACAAATTATTCCACGGAAAAATTTACGAAACAAACGCTGCTGGTGATTTAACTATGGATGATCACCACCACCCAACAAACAAAATGCCTTTGAATTTTTCGATGACTAAAAACGTAGTTTCGTTAATTCTTACTGCGGCAATCTTATTCTTCTTATTTGTTGGATTAGCAAAAACATACAAAAACGGACATAATAATTTACCAAAAGGTTTCAGCAGAGTATTAGAGCCTTTAGTAATCTATGTGCGTGACGAAATTGCAAGACCAAATATTGGCGAGAAAAAGTATAAAAAATTCATGCCTTATTTGTTAACGGTATTCTTCTTAATTTGGTTATTAAACTTATTAGGATTAACACCGCTAGGAATTAACGTAACAGGAAATATTGCTTTCACTTTATGTGCTGCTTTATTTACTTTCTTTATTACGCAATTCAGTGCGAACAAAGATTATTGGGGACATATTTTTTGGATGCCAGGAGTTCCTGTTCCAATGAAAATTATCTTAGCACCAATTGAGGTGTTAGGTATGTTCACAAAACCATTCTCATTAATGATTCGTCTTTTTGCTAACATTACAGCGGGTCACACTGTAGTAATGGGATTAATTGCAATCGTATTTTTAATGAAAGAACAATTAACAGTAGGTGGAGCTACAGCAGTTTCATTAGCGTTAACTTTGTTTATTTCGGTTATTGAAATATTAGTAGCGTTTTTACAAGCGTATATTTTTACAATGTTGTCATCTTTATTTATAGGTATGGCAGTACAAGATCATCATCACGACGATCATCATTAATAAGTATAAATTTTGTTTAATTATATAAATCAATTATCATGACAATTCCAAATTTAGTAGGAGCTGGTTTAATCGTAATCGGAGCTGGTTTAGGTTTAGGTAAAATTGGTGGATCTGCAATGGATGCTATTGCTCGTCAACCAGAAGCTGCTGGAAAAATCCAAACTGCAATGATTATCATTGGAGCGTTATTAGAAGGTTTAGCATTCGGTGCTTTAATCTTAGGAGCTTAATTAAAAAAAACAACACCTGTAGCGGTTGGCTACAAGTGTTGTTTAATTAAACAGAGTATTTAAAAAAGAATTTTATAAAGACTATATAAATGGATAAGTTAATCAACGATTTTTCTTATGGTTTGTTTTTTTGGCAAGCTATTATCTTAGTAATATTAATTGTATTATTAGCTAAATTTGCTTGGAAACCTATCTTAGCAGCATTAGCCGCTCGTGAAGAAGGTATTTCTAATGCTTTGTTAGCAGCAGAAAATGCTAAGAAAGAGATGCAAAACCTTAAAGCGGATAATGAAAAATTATTAGCTGAAGCAAGAGCGGAAAGAGATGCTATGATCAAAGAAGCAAGAGAAATCAAAGAAAAAATGATTGCTGATGCTAAATCTGAAGCACAAGCTCAAGGAGAAAAAATGATCGAGGCTGCGAAAGCTTCAATCGAAAGTGAGAAAAATGCAGCTATGGCAGAATTGAAAAATCAAGTTTCTTCTTTGTCATTAGAAATTGCTGAGACATTATTAAAAGGAGAATTATCTAACAAAGAAGCTCAAACTAAATTAGTTGAGAAAATGTTAGGTGACGCTAAATTAAACTAATATCATGGCAGGAACTAGAGCAGCAATTCGATACGCTAAAGCCATTTTGGACATTGCCCAAGTGAACAACAGCACACAAGCTGTAAATTCAGACATGACTTCAATTGTTAACGCAATTAAAGACAGCGCTGAGTTAAAAGATTTCTTGCAAAGCCCAGTAATTAAAGGGGAAATTAAATTTTCTTCTTTAAATGAAATTTTTACTTCTGTTCAAAAAGAGACAAAAGGATTATTTCAGTTGCTTTTAGTAAACAAAAGATTTGAATTATTAAACGATGTTGCTTTACAGTTCAATGCTTTATACGATGAACTTAACGGAATTGAAGTAGCTAAAGTTACAACAGCTGTTCC
>JAHRWO010000283.1 GCA_019105125.1 Flavobacterium sp. | reverse complement strand
CAGAAAACGTTTTGCAGATTTGTTATTTGAAAAGTTTACAGATTATCAATTCATTCTTCTAACACATGAATCTGAGTGGTTTAGCTATGTCCAACAATTAGCAAAGAGAAAAGGTTGGATAATCGGAGAAATTAAATGGACTGAATTAAAAGGTGCACACCTTGAAGAAAAACCAAGCGACCTAAAGGAATATATTGAACGAGAGCTTGCAAACAGTTCGGTTGAAACACTTGGTAATCCATTACGAAAATATTTGGAAGCCAAATTAAAAGACATTTGTTTGAATTTAGATGTAAAAGTAAGTTTCAGACTGAATGACGTTAATGAAAAAAGAATGCCTGATGAATTATTGAATGAGTTAAAATCAAAAATCAATAAAAATGGAGGACAGGATTTAAAAACAAAAAGTCCTATCATAGACCGTATGTCAAGCTCCTCTTTACTTGGAAATTTACTTTCTCACGACAATCCATTTAATCCTAAAATTGGTGACTTAAAGGCATTTTGGGCAGACATAAAAGAACTAGAATCCATATTTTATTGTCAGGAATCGACTTGCAAACGACCAAAGGTTTCAATAAAAAACTATGATAATGTGGCAAAGAAAATAAGATGTGGATGTGATAAAACTAAATATGACTGGAAGGAATAGCCAACGCACAGTCGTAAGCACATTTACAAGCCCACACGAGCCAACGTTCAAACCAAAGGCTTGCAAAAGAACTTCCGCCTCTCCAGCCCGAATAACCGCCTTTCAGGACGGTTTTAGGATTGCCCACGCTCAAAAAAACAAAATAAATTTATGCTTCGTGGATAGGTTGGTGCAGTTTGAAAATGACAAGAATATAAAAGCTAAATAAATGAATAACAGACGGATATGAATGAACACCAGTTGCCAACACGCGGTATAGTTAATTGCCGGTACAGTGCGTATTTGAGCGGCACAGCTCGTATCAAAAGTAGTTGTAACTTGATAGGAAAGTGCTTCGAAATCGGCAACTAACCATACCGCCAAACGTTACCGCCAAGTGTAAAAAGACAGACGACAGTACTAAAATTGAAAAGTAAACCATTGTGAAAGGACAGAAAAACGAAATACTGACAAGACCAGAAAGCCGACACTCAAGCCGACCCGATGTTTTTTATTTTTTGCCCACCGCACATTTTTTAAAACAATTGCCGACCCACATTGCACACATTGCCAAAGCCCCACAAGCCAACGCTGCAACCAAAGCTTTGTCAAAGAGTGCAATTTTGCCGACACAAAAATAGTAACTTAAATTATTAAATTATGATACAAGAATTTCTCACAAATAATCTGATTCAGATAACTGAAGATGAAAATGTCGATAAACTTTTGAAAGCAAGTGTTTCCTTAGAAAAGAAACTCACAAAAAGTAAAAATAAAATACCGACATTTGTTTTAATTGCATTTGATCCAGAAATAAATCCAACCAATCCAGATGTTCTTGACGTGCAACAGTTGATAATTGATAATTGGAAAACTTTTACATCCAATTGTAAGGATACTCCTTTGACCTATATCAGAGCAGTAATATTTGAAACACTTGAAAAATTATCAGCAGACATAAACTTAGCAAATTTAATTTGGCTAAGTAGTAAGAATATCCAAAAATATTTAAAACTAAAAGGAAAAGAAAAAGATTTAATTATTGGCTTCTTAAACCAAATTGGAAATAAAATTGAAGAAGCAGCAATTGATAATTATTCAATTTCAAAAACTAATAATTTAAAAGAGATCAAAATAGAGTTAACTAAACTACAGGATGTTACAATAGATAATGTTAAACTAGAAACAAGTTTAATGGCTGCTATCAGTCATTCAGGCTGGGGACAAGGTGGACAAAATCCACATTGGAATGATGTCAATTGGACAAAGTTCTTATCTAAGAATGCGGCAAATGGTATATCTGAAATATTAAAAAGCGTATTAGTTCAACAGAATACGCATATAGAAGAAAAACTAAACAAGATCCAAGAATCAATTAAAAATATTGTAACTAAACTTTTATTGAATAATAATAACTCATTGAATTTGAGGACAGAGTTACTGTGGTGGAAAGAAGCTTGTTATTCAGGAATATTAAAAGCAAGTTATAAAGAAATCCCTAAAGGGCTATTGGAAATTATTTTAGCAATTGATTACTCTGAGTTCATTCCATACATATACCCACAGAGCGTTAATTATTTTCTTAAGGAAACCCATATAGGAATTACTATAGAGGAAGACAACAAAATGAAAATTTCAGAAATATTGAAATTAATTGACGATAAAAAAGAATTATTAAAACAATATATTGCTGATAGTGAAATAGAATCTGAAAGGATTTTATTATTTGATTTTATAAGGGGGATAGTGTTTAATAAATTTTCAATTAAAGAAATTAAAAAACATCTTGGGATCACAGAAACAACAGAGTTGACGTTGAGTGAATTCACGCTCTGGTTATTCCACGATGTACAAGTTATAAATTTTCTAAAAAAATAGACATGGAAGGTAAATGCTCAAATCCAGACTGTACAGCACCGATTTCATGTTATGAAGGGCATGAAGATCATACTAAATGCGAACACTGGTTAAAAAATAATCCAATAACTCCTGTTAGTAAAGAAAAAATACAGAAAAAGATTAATAAAGTAAATCCTCTTTGGACAGGTGAACCTTTTAAAATCGAAGAAGTCAATTTAATAAGTTATAGAAATAGTCCAGTAGTTATAGGTTTAGCTGGAAAGGCAAAGGCTGGTAAAACTACTTTTTTAGCAATGCTCTACACCTTATTATACAATGGCGAACATTTTAAAAAGTATTCATTTTCTGGCTCTAAAACTATTATCGGTTGGGATAAGTTGTATCATAAACTAAAAGTCGTAAATAAAAAAGTAACATTACCAGATCCAACACCTTCTAATTACCTTAGATTATTACATTTAGCTCTGAGAGACTCCGAAAGTAAGCTAAAGGATATTTTAATTTCTGATGCCTCAGGGGAAGTATTTTCATACTGGTCTCAAAACATAAATGACAGTAATGCTGAAAATGCACGTTGGATTTATGATAATTCAAACGGATTTGTATTATTTCTAGATTGTGAAGATTTAATAAACAGAAAAAATCTTGCAAAGACTGAGATTATTGACATTGCAGAAATGCTTAAAAGCAATTTAAAAAACCGACCAATTGTTGTTGTCTGGTCTAAAGCTGATCTAAAGGCTGACATACATCCAGTAATTAAGGAAAATCTTCATTCGGAGTTATCAGATATTTTTTCCAATTATTGCGAAATAGATATCAGTAATTTTCCATCCAAGAATCCTGATGACCTGGTTCATAAAAATAATCTTGAAGTCATTGAATGGCTACTTGACAAAATTTATGTTCCTTCTGCGGATGAAATAATTATTGAAAATAGTTACCCAAATGATACTTTTCTAAATTTTAAGAGCCATGCATAAACAACTATTAATAATTGGAAAACCGCATTCTTCAAAAACAGTTTTTTTAACTCAGCTTTATTCAAGATTACAAAAGAAAAAAAGCAAACTTACTCTATATAAGGCTGTTGAGAATTTAAGTACTATTTCTGCTGCTCGAGAAGCTTTGGCTATCGGTGAAGAACCAAAACCAACAAATACAGAAAAATCAGATCTTTTTTATTTACCAATTCAAACTTCTGATTTAAATCAAACAGATTTATTATGCCCAGAATATGGTGGTGAACAAATTAATGGAATTATTGATGGACGTGAAATCAGCACTAACTGGGCTAAAGCAATTGATAATAGCGACAATTGGATTTTCTTTATTCGTTTGAATTCTATAAATCAACCAAAAGATATCAGCACCATTGAAGTTACAAAAGAAAATACTCCTGTTGTAGATTCTAATGAAAGTGAATATAGTATTTCCGACCAATCATCATTAATAGAGCTATTGCAATTTATCCTACACCATAAAGGATATAACTATCATACTAAAAATACGCAGGTAAAACTATTAGTAGTTTTAACTTGTTGGGACGAATTAGAAACAATGAATAACCCAGAAGAGGTTATTAACTCAAGATTGCCTTTACTATTGAACTTTATTGAAACTAATTGGGATAAACAGTTTTTTAAAATAATTGGGTTGTCTGCACTTGGATTTCCCTTAAATAGTCTTGAGAATAAAGAAAAATATCAAATTGAAGGACCTGAATGTTTTGGTTTTTTAGTAAAAGAAAATGGAGAAACAACTGAGGATATTACAGAATTAATTTTAGAAGCATTATAGTGGAGATAATAATTAACCAAATATTATGTGGCGAGGATGAAAAAGGTGGATTTGGGTTGCTCAAATCTACATTTAAGGACATCCAAATTGCGAAGAAATTAGCATTTCACTCAGATATTCAGGATCAGGATAATGGAGTAGTTTGGGAATCTACAGTTCGTGGTTTAATGGTAGATGATTATTTTTTAATAATGAAGACATTTCCAGATAGATCTCCAGAAGTAAGGCGCGGAAGAGTATTTTCTCATGTTCTAGTTGTTTCAAAGATTGAATTAAAATTTTTAATTGATTTAGATTCTGTTCTATGTCATTTACCTAATAGTATTAATAAAGATTGTCCTATTGAACCCATTATAGTAAATATTAAAAAAAATGAAGAAACTAAAAATTTTAATTCCATTCAAGGTCGCATTAACAAAGTAATCCATGGACATGCTAATATTGAAAAATATTCTAACACTATTGTATGGGTCGGAATGGATAACTTTGAGGCGACATTATCTCGTTATTGGAAAATCCTTTCAATAGAAGAAAAAGAGAAACTTAATTTCGGATTATACTTTAATGCTGATGCAGTTCCCAAAAACAATTTAAATTTCATATGTATTCAAAAAAATACTGAGAGTCGATTTTCAAATAAAGGCTTTTGTATAGTTAATATACAGGATAATTTTGTATTAGAAAATTTCTATGAACAACTTTTAGGTGGTGTCCCAGAAGCTGTTTCGAGAGTTTCTATGTTTAGAAAATTGTGCGAGATAAATGAAATTTCAAAAGAAGCTATAAATAAAATTGGTATTGTAATAGAGACATTTGAAGATTTTGATTCTATTAATGATTTAAAAAAATTAAACTCATTATCAAGTGTTATTGCAGAATACTCTCCATTAAAAAGTAAGGGCTCTAACTTTAAAGAAAAATTATTAGACAAAATTTGTGACTTGATTGGTACATGTCAGGTAGCAGATTTACATATTGTACGAATTTTCAAAACTAATACTTTCGAAAATAGTGAGGTTAAATTAAAAAAGTCACTTGGTATTTGGCTCTCAAGTTTTTTGTTTTCTGAATATGAATCTAAGAAAACGGATTTCTCTCAATTGTTCGAAAAACTAAAAACAACAAATTCCGAAAATTGGTGGAATATATATATAAATCAAGAAATAAGTCAGTATCTGTCAGATATTGATGTTACTAAAGCTTCTATTGTTTTTAACTGGCTGAATAAAAATATATCTATTTTAGATTATATTGAGTCATTTATTGATAACTCAAGTAAATCTGAAATTGCTTTCATCTCTCAGTTAAATAAAAAAAATATTAAACCTGCAATTAAAGAATTAATTGATTTTTCCTTAAGAAAAAACTGGCTACGGTTTCATGCTAAATTAATGTTTCTTGAATATTCATTTGAAGAGGCAATTGTTAAACAACTTGAAGTTGATAAACAGGAAGATTATTTTGAGGGTATTAATGAAATCATTATAAATATACCTCCTGTTGATATCATTAGATTTACAATTGAAAATGGTGATAAAAGATTAATTAGAATTTGCGGAGATTTTTGTCATAAAAAACCAAATCTTTTAGAAATAATTGATTCAACAAAAGTTATTTGGCAAGAGATATGGCTAACAAGTATTGACTTAGGTAATACAGTATCAGATGGAATACCCGATGTGCGGAGCAAAATTTTCAATCTATTTGATTCAGTTTTAGAGGGTAAGGAATATAGTGTGAAACTCATTGAGAAAGTAAGCGAATCTGATTATGGGGATATTCTCAATTATTATAATCGCGAGCGTATTTGGAATTGTTTTTCATCAACTGCAAAAACTAACTTTTTGCAAAAAACATCTACTGCTTTATTACAAGCTTTAAGCATAAATTCAACAATAGTTGTTCCTGAAGACATAGAATTAGAGGACTATATATTAAAACACGGCATATCTACATTTTTATATTATAATAGGAACAATTTTAAAGCTGCATTACCCATTTTTTTAACTTTTAGTCAATTATCAGAAAACATATTAAGAGATTATATAGTTAATTATTATGGCAGTATTGACGTGGTTAATGCAACCCAATTAGGACAGCTTACACTAAGAAAAAATTATTTTACAGTTGCCCATGTTATTTATCAAAAATCATATTCCATTCACAATTTTCGAATTTCATTAAATGAATGTAGCAGTCTTCTTAATACATCAGATAGGTTTTGGGCCTGGGCAAAGGGTTTACTTTCCCATGTTTCAATTACAGAAAATGAATGGTGGGAAACTTTTTCAGAATTGTGCATTAGACTTTATCCAAGTGGTCCCAAACAAGATAAAATTTGGGAAAGAGCTAATGGCGATGAATCTTATTTAATAACACATTCTACAGGAAGGGAAACGTGGCTCGAAATTTTAAAAAAACTACGAAATGGTGGATGCGACGATGTTACGCCAAAGAAACTTATTAAAACAATGCTTGAAGATTATAAAAAAAATGAAGAGTTAAAAACTTTAAAGGATTTATTTGACAAAATATGAACACAATAGTTATTCAGACAGCACTTGCAATTGAAGAGCAAGCTGTAATTAGCAAACTTTCCAATGTAACAGATTATATACATCCTGAATCAAAATCCATTTATAAGGTTGGTGATTATATTTCTAATGGCAATAAATTACAAATTATTGTTGGCAGAACAAATCAGACAAACATTAATGCAGCTATTGAAACTGAAAGAATAATCAATCATTTTCATCCATCGTATATCTTTTTTGTTGGTGTTGCGGGCGGTTTGAAAGATGTGAGAATTGGTGATATTGTTATAGGCTCTGATGTTTATGGCTATGAAAGAGGAAAAGAAAAGGATGTTTTTTTACCAAGACCACAATTCGGTTTTTCTTCTTATGAACTAGAACAGTTGGCAACTAGTTTTTCAATTTCAGACAAATGGTCTAATATTTCTCGTTCATTAGTAAACACCAAATTTCAAAGCGATATTTCAGCATTTGTTGGCACAATTGCTTCGGGTGAAAAGGTTGTTGGTTCTGTAAAATCTTCATTATTTAATTTTTTAAAACAAAATTGCAGTCATGCTTTAGCGGTAGAAATGGAGGGCTTAGGATTTTTGGAAGCTTGTAGACCTTATCCCCTGATAAAATCTTTATTAATTCGTGGAATATCAGACCTAGTTGATGATAAAGAAAACTCTGACAAAGAAGGTTCGCAACCGTATGCTTCTAAAAATGCAACAGAGTTTTTATTTGGTCTAATAGATTATATTAGAATAGAGCAATATCCCATTAAGCTTTCATTAAAGCAGAAGTTATTTGAAATTTCTGTAAAACTTTATCCAGAGGGGATTAAAGACAAAGGTATCTGGATGCGAGCAGGTGGTGATTTATCAATTATTCATCTTAATTCAACAGGAAAAGCACAATGGATTGAAGCACTTACTATAATTGAAAATGGTGGTGGTGGTGATATTGATTTTGATTCTTTAGTAACAGAAATGAAAAAGGATTATCCCAAAAATGTATCACTTAATGAAATTTAATTGTCATCCAATAGCAAGCACATTGCCAAAGCCCCACAAGCCAACGCTCCAACCAAAGCTTTGTCAAAGAGCTTGCAAAGCCATCACACCGAAAGAAATTGTTTTAAAAAATTTGCCGACACTAAAAAAAATATAAAATGCTGACACGAGCCGACACAGAAAGACAGAAAAGTAATATTACAATGACACGGAAACTGAATAATGACAATGGTTTACAAGACTGGAAGACAGAACACCAGGCGGTAACATGCGGTATATTTTATTGCCGAGATAGTGCGGAAATCAACGGCTGTGGCTCGCTTCAAACTTCATCGTGGCTTGACAGTGATGTACTCCGTAATCGGCAACAAAAACATACCGCTATCCGTTATAGCCAATAATAAAAAGACCAAAAATGCTATCAGAAAAGGAATTTATCTCTTTGATTGAAGGACAAGAATCATCCATTCTTGATT
>JAHRWO010000243.1 GCA_019105125.1 Flavobacterium sp. | reverse complement strand
GATAGAATCACATGGCGACATTTGTAATTGTTCAATAACCGTTGCATATACAAATGGTTTAAATGTTGAACCTACTTGTCTAGCTCCTTGCCCCACGTGATCGTATTGGAAATATTTATAATTAACTCCACCTACCCAAGCTTTGATATGACCTGTACGAGGTTCCATTGCCATCATACCTGTTTGCAAGAAGTGTTTGTAATATATGATAGAATCTTTTGGCGTCATAATCGTATCTTTCTCACCATCATAAGTGAAAATCTTCATTTTTGCTGGCACATCAAAAGAATTAATAATTTCTTCTTTAGTTTTTCCATTCAAATCCATTTTTCTCCAACGCTCTGAATTTTTCATCGCTTGGTTCATGATTTGTTGGGTTTGTTCTGGAGTAATATCAACAAAAGGAGCGTTTTCTTTACCTTCAAATGCTACAAAAAATTCTTTCTGTAAGTTTTTCAAATGTTCTGTGACTGCCTCCTCTGCATACTGTTGCATTTTGGAATCAATAGTGGTATAAATTTTTAAACCATCGCGATACAAATCATATTCGGTTCCGTCTTCTTTTAAATGATCTTTCACCCATTTCTTCATGTAATCTCTTAAATATTCTCTAAAGTAAGTAGCACTTCCTTCTGAATGACTTTCAGGTCTGAAGTCTAATTTAATTGGAAGTTTACTAAGCTCTTCTTTTTGGGCTTCAGAAAGCGCACCGTTTTTCACCATTTGGCCTAAAACAGTATTTCTTCTGTCTAAAACTAATTTGGCTCTTTTTTTACGATTTGGATTGTAAAGCGAAGGGTTTTTTAACATCCCAACAAACAAAGCCGATTCTTCAATAGTTAAATCTTTTGGTTCTTTATTCATGTAGATTTTAGCTGCTGAACGAATTCCAACCGCACCATTTACGAAATCTACTTGATTCAAATACAAAGCAATGATTTCTTGTTTGGTATATTGACGTTCCAATCGAATGGCAATAATCCACTCTTTTACTTTTTGAATTACCCTGAATAAAATGAATTTTGAACCTTCACCATGAAACAAGTTCTTAGCCAACTGCTGGGTTAAAGTACTCGCTCCCCCATCTCTACCCAATCGAACAACTGCTCGTAATGTTCCTTTGGCGTCAATTCCTGGATGTTCGTAAAAACGTTCATCTTCGGTAGCCACTAATGCTTTTACTAAGTGCTGTGGTAATTCTTCGTATTTTACAGGCGTTCTGTTTTCTTTAAAGAATTTTCCAATCACTACTCCATCGGAAGATATAATTTCAGTAGCCACATTTGAATCTGGATTTTCTAAATCATCAAACGAAGGCATTTTTCCAAAAAATCCCCATGAAGCAAAAAGGAATAATAAAATTACTCCTAAAAATCCGTACGCGAATAATTGCCAAAATTTTCTTTTATACTCTGAAAAATCGTTTGTATTTGCTTTGTTACTAGCCATACTATTTTATTTTTTCAATTCTTAATCCTAATTCTGTAATTCCTTTAAGCTCAGAAACACCATCTACTTTTCCGGTTTCTCTTACTGCTTGAACCACCTCAACATTATATTTTCCAGCCCTCTTGAACTTGAAATTTTCTAAATACCATAATTTGCTTTCCTTCACATCTGAAAAACCTTCTCCTAACAAAGTTCCATCTGGATTTGCCATCAAATACTCTAACGTATCCACTTTAATCGTTGGTTTTTTTCCAGGCTCTTTCATGGTTACAATTAAATACATGTTGCTAAACGGATAATCATTATTGTTTCTGACATTTAAAAACAAATGATATGGATTTACAGTATCTTTTTGTTCAAATGTAAAACGTAAAGTATCTGATTTTTTCCAAGAACCATCTAACTTTTTATATTCGCTAAAAAATTGCTTTTCATCGCATGAGAAAAAAAGCATCACTAGCATCAGTAACCCAATGAATTTACTCTTTTTTAGGTGCATTTTTAAAATTTGAAGGTTTACGTTTTTTATTTTTATTATTTTTCTTTCTCTTTGGTTGGTCAAAACGTGTTAAACTGTCTTGTCCTACTACATTTTCGAATTTTTTCTCTACTTCCTGAGTGCTTTCTACTACATAATCTTCCAATGCTGCAACGCGTTCTTTTTTCTTGTTGATTGCTACGATTTCTTTTACTTTAGAAACAGGTAATACCAGCCATTGTGCAGGAGCATTCGCATAAGCAAACCACATAATTTCTTTGAAAATATCTACTTTTTGGCAGTATGCATCTCCTTTTTCGGTGTACAATTTGGTATCCATATCTGGAAAATCTTTCAAAGCATCTAAATACGTATCCAATTCATAATTCAAACAACATTTTAATTTACCACATTGTCCCGCTAATTTTTGTGGATTTAATGATAATTGTTGGTAACGCGCTGCCGAAGTATTGACACTTCTAAAATCGGTCAACCAAGTTGAGCAACAAAGTTCTCTTCCGCACGAACCTATTCCTCCCAAACGAGCGGCTTCTTGACGGAAACCTACTTGTTTCATTTCGATTCTAATCTTGAATTCTTGAGCAAATTCTTTGATTAATTGACGGAAATCTACGCGATCATTTGCGGTGTAATAAAACGTTGCTTTTGAACCGTCGCCTTGAAATTCTACATCCGAAATTTTCATTTCTAACTTCAAATGAGTAGCGATTTCACGAGCTCGCATACGAACCGATTCTTCTTTATTTCGAGCTTCAGTCCAAATATCAATATCGCGTTGTGATGCTTTTCTGTAGATTTTAGCTAATTCCTTATCGGGATTTTCGCCTTTCTTTTTCATTTGAATTTTTACCAATTCGCCTGTCAAAGTCACAATTCCGATATCGTGTCCTGGTGAAGCCTCAGTTGCCACGATATCTCCAATAGCTAACGTTAGCTTTTCTGTATTTCTAAAAAATTCTTTTCTTCCGTTTTTAAAACGGATTTCAGCCACATCAAATGGTTCTTGACCACCTGGCAACGTCATGTTTGACAGCCAATCGAAAACCGAAAGTTTGTTGCAGCTATCGGTGCCGCAAGTCCCGTTATTATTACATCCTTTTGGTGTGCCATCTTTAGCACCCGTGGAACAGTTTGTACATGCCATAATTTTGAATATATGTTGATTGTCCGTTTGTTGGACTACGTTTCTAAAATGTTTTTGAGCGTAAAGATATTGATTTTTTATGGAAACTTTCAAATTCAATCTTTGGAAGTTGTACAAAAAGAAAAAACCTATCTCATTATAAAACGAAATAGGTTTTCATATAGTATTGTAAAACAAAAAATTAAGTTTCTTTTACGGTAATAATGTGCACTGGACAAGCTTTTGCAGCCAATTCACAATTTTCAACAATCGTATGGTCGGCCGATTTTAAAGTGTGAAAACCTTTGGCATCAACTGATTTAATTAATACTGATTTTCCGTCTTTTTTTGACATTTGAAATTGTGCAGGCGCCATTTCTACACAATAATTGCAACCAATACATTTGTCTCTTTGAAGTGTAACAACAACCATTAGTTTTCAACAATTTTATACATTTTGTCCGATAAACGAATGCGGAACGGCACTTTCAAAGTACAACTATCACCTTTGGTTGCTTTTTCCGAAACCGCGTCATTAACGTATAATTCTTCCAAAACCAATTCTTGCGCTCCAGTTGACGGACCCGTAATTAAAATTTTATCGCCTTTTTTAATGTCGTAAGCCTCAATTTTGAATTCAGCTATGCTTGATTTTGGAAAATAATGCATTCCTTTCCCAACATATACTTTTTTCTGAGTTGCATTAGAACCAGGATTGTCTGACCATTCGCCTAATTTTTGTCCCAAATAA
>JAHRWO010000241.1 GCA_019105125.1 Flavobacterium sp. | reverse complement strand
TTCTGAATTACTAGGTTTAGGATTATTAGACAAAGCCGATGTACAAAACGAAAATCCAGATTGGCCAGCGTATAAAAAATATTTCATGCACGGCACTTCGCACCATATGGGATTAGACACACACGATTACGGATTATTACACGAACCTATGCAAGCCAACATGGTATTCACTGTTGAACCAGGGATTTACATTCCGAAAGAAGGTTTTGGTATTCGTTTAGAAGACGATATGGTGATTCAAGAAAAAGGCGCTGCATTTAACTTAATGCGAAACATTCCAATTGAGATTGAAGAAATTGAAGCGATTATGAATAGTTAGTTTTCAGTCTCAGTTTCAGTTTACAGTATAGACGGCTTGCAGAAATGTGAGCCGTTTTTTATGCTCAAACTTGGCTCAACGCAAACTTGTCATGCTGTTAAGCATCTCTTTATGAGATTCCTACGGAATGACAAGTTTGTGGTGAAACATTCCTTGCGTACTTCGCGAAAAAACTTTGCGCTCTTTGCGTTTAAACCCTAACTTTGCCCACATGAAAACCACTAACTTCAAAAACACCAAAATCAGTTACAGCGACCAAGGAAAAGGAACGGCTGTGGTTTTATTGCATGGTTTTTTGGAAAATCAATCGATGTGGAAGGCATTTGTTCCTGAGTTAGTAAAAAAGCATCGCATCATTACCATCGATTTATTAGGTCATGGCGAAACCGAATGTTTGGGTTATGTACACACCATGGAAGACCAAGCCGATATGGTGCATCATGTGTTGCACGAATTAAAAATCAGAAAAGCAGTTTTGATTGGACATTCGATGGGCGGTTATGTAGCGTTGGCTTTCGCCGAATTGTATCCCGACAATGTTAAAGGAATTGTATTACTCAATTCCACTTCAAGGGCGGATAGCGACGAACGAAAAGCAAATCGTGACCGCGCTATTATGGCGGTGAAGCAAAATTATTCGGCTTTTATTCGCATGAGCATTGCTAATTTGTTTAGTGAGGATAATCGTGAACATTTAGCGGATATTATCGAGGAAGTGAAATTAGAAGCTCTAAAAACGCCGCTTCAAGGAATTGTTGCGGCCTTAGAAGGCATGAAAATCAGAAAAGACCGCGAAGTTATTTTGCACTTTGCACCTTATCCGATTCAACTAATTTTAGGTAAAAAAGACCCAGTTTTAAATTATGATGACAATTTAGAACAAATCGAAGGTACGCAAGTACAACTGACCACTTTTGAAGACGGTCACATGAGTCATTTTGAAAACCAGGCTGAACTGTTAGCGGTTTTGAATGGGTTTTTGAAAAGGGTTTAATTATTAATCAACTCAATAGCTTTTTCTAACACTTCATCTTTCCCTGCACGAATTCCTTTAATTGTTGGTTCTATTTTAATATCTGGAACAATTCCTATGCGTTGTGTTTCAGAACCATCAGGAGTTAAAACGCCAATTCCTGAAATGTAAGTAAAAATATTTCCTGGCAAAGTTATTCCAGATACATTTCCATCAGCTCCAGCTGTGGTACTTCCTAAAACTATTGCATTTGGAGCTACTCGTAATGCCATAGTTGTATATTCTGCATTACTTTGGGTTTCTTCATTAATTAAAATAATTACTTTTCCTTTGAAGTAATCTTTATTTTTTCCGCCAACCTGCATTTCTCCACCTCTATAAGTGAAAAGTCCGGGCGTTTTAATATCTCCAGCGGTGAACTTAACAAAATCTTTTTTCTCATTTAAAAGATAATTACTCAATCTAAACACTATAAAATCAGAAGGATAACATCTTAAATCGACAATCAAACCTTTTTTGTCTAAAAACTTATCCATGATTTGATGAATCTCTCCTTTTTTCAAAGATCCTGGATAAATATAGCCGATGTTTTCATTGATAATTTTATGAGAAACTACCTCGTTTGGAAAGTATTTATCTTTAACTGTATTTACAACAACTTCTTTTTGACCTAAAATATTTTCAATAGTCAAACTAATCGTTTGTTCATTGGTTCTCAGAATTCTTTGTGATATATCTCGCAATTGTGTTGGGTAATTGGAAGCTGGAAAATATTTCAAATTATTTTTAATCCAATCTTCTACTTTGATTCCGTTTACAGCTAAAATTACATCCCCTATTTGTAAATTTCCATCTTTAAATTCATCGTGTAATTTGACAACTACCGCTTTATTTTCAACAAAACTTAATCCAATTGGAGCAATATTTTGACCAAAGTAATCCGAAATCACTCCATTGTATCTCCAAATATTGGCATGCGTATCTTGAATTTTCCCAATAAGTTCCAATAGGGTAAAAGTGTATTCTTTTTGATCTTTAGTAGCTACCATTCTTGGTATAAACTCTTTCAAAACAGCATCCCAATTTTCATCCATCAAATGACGATTTGGAAAAAAGTATTCAACCATATTCCAATATCTAAAAATCGCTAAAAGCTTAATTCCAGTATCGGAATATTCCATTTTACTGTACACTTTTTCATTAGTAAATTCTGGGTTTTTTACTCTTCTTCTTAAACCGATGTAATAATTTGAACCGCTTCTATCCGCCGCATTTACTTTTTGAAGTAATGCCGATAATTCTAAGGAAATTAAATTCGTGTCATAAATCCATTTAGTGTTAGGAAGTAATTTAATAGCACTTTCTTTCGGAAGTTTTTGAGTAGTAATTTTGAAAGTACCCAATTTGTTAATCCATTGCACCAATTCGCCATCAAAGTTTTGACTATTTATTTTTGGCAACATTCTAAACAACTCATAATCCCAGCTGATTTTACCTTCGGCTATCGCTGGATGATAGTATTTCACAAACCCCCAAACTTTTCCTAATACAAATAAATTTCTTTTTTGAATTTCATTAAGACTCGTGATTTCAAACTTTGAACCTGCATCAAATTCATTGTCTTTTTCTATTATTGATAATTCTTTTTCTACTGGTTTTAGAGATTCGATTGGTTTTCCATCAATGGTAACTTTAAAATTATCGAACCATGCTTTCCCTTTACCAACTAAAATTCCAGCTACATAAATTTCATCTGCATTTTCTTTGAAATCAATTGTTACGGTGTGTTTTTTCCATTCAGAAGATCCTTGCAATTTTTGGCTCTGCATATTATCAAATCCAACAGATTGTCCGTCTTTATCGATTCTAACAAGCAAACCAACAAAACCATCGGAAACGTTTTCATATTTCATAAAACCTTCTAAAGTGATTTTTTTACCTTTAAAATTTGCAGGAAGTTTATAAGCAACGCTGCCAAAACTTTCACCTTCCTTGACATTAATAAGCATGCTGTTTTTTCCAGAAACGGCATTAGTCGAATCAATTTTTAATTCGCTCTCTCCCCATTTAATCCAATCGTTTGGTAATTCATCCTTTTTAGAGTGTTTTTCAAAATCAAGATTAAAAACTGGAGCTTGAATTTGTGAAAACAAAATATTAACCAATAAAATGGATGCGAAAGAGAAGATTTTTTTCATAAGTGTGATTTTCGGTTGCTATAACTTTTGTAAAGAAAACGAAAAAGTATGTAAGAAAATTGTAACGAAACGTTAAACCTTTTCTTTAAATGGAATTTCTGGATTGAAAATTTCCACAATCAATTTTTCTAATTCCAATTTAAAATCTTCTAAAATTTCGGTTGATATAACAAGTTCAGCCTCTTTCCCTTTTCCTAATCCGAAAGGTAGAAAACCGTTTTTCATGTTTTTGAACGAAACAATTCCGGCTGAAACTTCTCGATTTTGTTTTAACTCATGATTTTCAAACATTAAAGCATAACACAACAACTGAATGATTTTCTCATTTTTTATATCGGAAGTCAAATCACCAAAATCTTGAATTTTTAGACTATTCCCATCTACTTTTCCAGTTTTGTAATCGATGATTCTGATGGCGCCGTTTCGTTCTTCAATTCGGTCAACTTTACCTGCGATTTTTATTGGAAATGTTAACGATTTTACTTCGATTTCACAAGATAAACTTGCTTCCAACAGCAAAACTTTTATAGCTAAACCAGTTTCGATGTCTTTCTTTTCCAATTGCAGAAAATTGTAAACGTTTCTTTTTGCTACTTCAAAAGCTAACAGATTTTTTCCTTTAGTAATCTCACCTTCTTTATAAATTTCTTTGAAATGTTTTAGAATCACTTCATCAATTTTTGCTTCCATCGCTTCGATATAATGCAATGCTAAATACTGATTCAAATACGGCGTATACAATTCTTCCAAAGCATTGTGAATGATAGTTCCTAAAGTGTTAACGGCAATATTTTCCTCTACTTCTTCGGCTTCGTTTATTCGTAAAATACGTTGCATATAAAATTGTAGCGGATTTCGAATATAATTCGTCAACGACGATGGTGAAAACCCTTTATCTGTTGCAATTTCGTGCAAACGGGTTAAGATTTTATCGGTTTTTGGAATGGTTACGGGTTCGTATGCTTTTTCAGGCAATACAGCATTATAAATCGTACTAATAATGTTGTGTTTTGGTTGTTTCTCGATTTCTAATTGGGTAATGAAACGACTTTTTTCACCCGCATCAATTCCTTCGTTATCGGTATTGTAAAGTAACCAAATATTTTTAGCACGCAACAACAAATGATAAAAGTGATAGCAATAAATAGCATCTTTTTCCTTAAAGGTAGGCAATCCCAATTCTTTTTTCACATCATACGGAATGAATGAATTTTGCGATTTCCCTGCTGGAAATTTCCCTTCATTTACCGAAGTAATAATCACATTTTCAAAATCCAATACACGGCTCTCTAAAACACCCATTACTTGAAGACCACTCAAAGGTTCGCCTTCAAAAGAAACTTCCGCTAAATCGATAATTTGCTTGTAAATGGATTGAAGCGATGGCAAACTTTCAATTTGATTATAAGTTTCGTGATAATTGGTTAATTTATTTATCGTTTTAAAAACGGAATACACAAAAGCTTTCGTAACTTTTTCTTCGGCATCATCGTTACTTAAATAGGATTTTATGGTTAGTAAAATCGAATTCAAATTCACTAAAATATCGGAAATTGAATCATCCCAACGTGTAAATAATAATTTGAAGAATTTGTTTTCTGAATTAGGATATTTTTCTTCGTATAAACTGAATAATTTTTGATTCGAAAAGAAGGTAAAATTGTTGTTATTAATCACTTTTACTACTTCTTCCACTTTACAATAGGGTTCCACCAAAGGATGATTCAGGATATCTAAAACTTCTTTGTAATAGAAAGTATAGCTTTTTTCGTTTCGTTGTTTGGCATTGGTATGTAACTTGAACAACTTACTAATCAACAATTGTGCAGGATTATTTTTACTCGGATAACCCATCGTAATATTCAATGCATCAACTGTTTCAGGTAATCCATACAAAACTGGAAGCAACAGGTTTTCATCTCCAAGAACAACAGCGGTTTTTTCTAAATTTGGGTTTTCAGATTGAATTTTTTCAATTATTGTCCCAACGATTTTAGCTTGACCAATACTTTTTGGAGTACCAATAATTTCAATATTTTTTTCCTCACTAAAGTGATTTACTACCCATTCGAAATCTTGATTAACAAAAGGTTTCCATTCTTTTTTGAATTTACGAATGAATAAACCTGCATCATGATACAAATCATTTAGAAATACCTCATCAATATCCCAATAAATTTTGGCTTTATTTTCGTTGGCTAAATGTTTAAATATTCGCTCTTCGGCTTGATTTAAAGCGTTGAAACCAGCAAAAACTATACTGGTTTGAAGCTGATTGGTAAAGCTTTGTAAATTTGCAACAGCTTCTCGATACAACATACCTTGATAGCCCACTTTTTTAGCCTTAAGAAAATTGTAAAATGATTCGTAATATAAAGGTAATTTTGACCAAAATTCTAAATGAGTTGTGATTAATTTAGTTTTGTCTTGTGGTTGTAAATCCCAACGTTTTAATGCTTCAATATCTTCCAAATAAGAGAACACGTGATTTGGATCTAAAAGATATCTATCGATTTCATTAAAATCTTGAATAGCAGTTTTTGCCCACGTTGCAAATTCTTCAAAAGTTTGCTGTTTTGCTTTTTCAGTTACTGAAAGATAAACTTCGTAAAACTCAAATAATAATTCGATTGGATCAATAGTTCTTAAACCTGAAATATCTTGAATAAAATCTTCAATATTTATTATAGTTGGAGCAAATGAAGTGATGTTCAAATGATT
>JAHRWO010000238.1 GCA_019105125.1 Flavobacterium sp. | reverse complement strand
TCAAAAAGAGACAAAAGGATTATTTCAGTTGCTTTTAGTAAACAAAAGATTTGAATTATTAAACGATGTTGCTTTACAGTTCAATGCTTTATACGATGAACTTAACGGAATTGAAGTAGCTAAAGTTACAACAGCTGTTCCAATGACGTCTGAGTTAGAATCTAAAGTATTGGCAAAAATTGCATCGTTTTCAAATAAAAAAATCACCATTGAAAATATTGTAGATCCAGCGATTATTGGTGGATTTATTTTAAGAATGGGAGACAAACAATACAATGCATCTGTAGCAAACAGTTTGCAAAATTTAAAAAGAGAGTTTAGTAATTAATATACCATTAAAGATATATCAAAATGGCGGAAATTAAACCTGCTGAAATTTCAGCAATATTAAAACAACAATTATCAGGTTTTGAATCTGGTGCATCGTTAGAAGAAGTTGGAACTGTACTTCAAGTTGGAGACGGTATCGCTCGTGTTTACGGATTATCAAACGCTCAATACGGAGAGTTAGTACAATTCGAAAACGGATTAGAGGCTATCGTATTGAACTTAGAAGAAGACAATGTTGGGGTGGTACTTTTAGGACCATCAACAGGAATCAAAGAAGGTTCTACAGTAAAAAGAACACAACGTATTGCTTCTCTTAAAGTAGGTGAGCAAATGGTAGGTCGTGTTGTAGATACTTTAGGTAACCCAATTGACGGTAAAGGTCCAATCGGTGGTGAGTTATATGAGATGCCATTAGAAAGAAAAGCTCCTGGAGTTATTTTCCGTCAGCCAGTAACTGAGCCATTACAACCAGGAGTAAAAGCAGTTGATGCGATGATTCCAGTTGGTCGTGGACAACGTGAGTTAGTTATTGGTGACCGTCAAACTGGTAAATCAACAGTTTGTATCGATACGATCTTAAATCAAAAAGAATTTTATGATGCAGGTCAACCAGTATTCTGTATCTATGTAGCTGTAGGTCAAAAAGCTTCAACTGTTGCTGCTTTAGCAAAAACTTTAGAAGAAAAAGGAGCTATGGCATATACTATTATCGTAGCAGCTAACGCTTCAGATCCTGCTCCAATGCAAGTTTACGCTCCTATGGCGGGTGCTGCAATCGGGGAATATTTCAGAGATTCTGGTCGTCCAGCTTTAATTGTTTATGATGATTTATCTAAACAAGCAGTAGCTTACCGTGAGGTATCTTTATTATTAAGAAGACCACCAGGACGTGAGGCTTACCCTGGAGACGTTTTCTACTTACACTCTCGTTTATTAGAAAGAGCTTGTAAAGTTATCGCTAACGACGAAATCGCTAAAAACATGAACGATTTACCAGATTCTATCAAAGGAATCGTTAAAGGTGGTGGTTCGTTAACAGCGTTACCAATTATTGAAACACAAGCAGGTGACGTTTCTGCTTATATCCCAACAAACGTAATTTCGATTACAGACGGACAAATCTTCTTAGATGGTGATTTATTCAACTCTGGAGTTCGTCCTGCTATCAACGTAGGTATTTCGGTATCTCGTGTTGGAGGTAATGCACAAATCAAATCAATGAAAAAAGTAGCAGGTACATTAAAATTAGACCAAGCACAATTCCGTGAATTAGAAGCTTTCGCGAAATTTGGTTCTGACTTAGATGCTGTAACTTTAAACGTAATCGAAAAAGGTAAGAGAAACGTAGAAATCTTAAAACAAGGTTTAAATTCTCCATTTAACGTAGAAAGTCAAGTTGCAATTATCTATGCTGGTTCTAAAAACTTGTTAAGAAATGTACCAGTTGATAAAGTAAAAGAATTCGAAAAAGATTATTTAGAGTTCTTAAATGCAAAACACAGAGATACATTAGACGCGTTAAAAGCAGGTAAATTTGATGACAAAATTACTGACGTTTTAGAAAACGTAGCTAAAGAAATTTCAGCAAAATATTAATTCAAGTGAAAAGTGAATAGTGATTAGTAAAAAGCTAATTACTATTCACTAATTACTAATTACTAAAGAAAAATGGCAAACTTAAAGGAAATACGTAATAGAATTACTTCTGTTTCATCTACGATGCAAATTACATCGGCGATGAAAATGGTTTCTGCTGCTAAATTAAAAAAAGCGCAAGATGCCATTACGGCTATGCGTCCGTATGCAGAAAAACTTACTGAACTATTACAAAACTTAAGTGCAACTCTTGAAGGAGAAGTAGGTGGTGCTTTTACAACTCAAAGAGAAGTAAAAAAAGTACTTATCGTTGCAATTACTTCTAATAGAGGTTTGTGTGGTGCGTTCAATTCAAACGTTATCAAACAAGTAAAAGTAGTAGCTGATGCTTACCAAGGAAAACAAGTAGATGTTTTTGCTATCGGTAAAAAAGGAAACGACGTTTTACGTAAAACACACAATGTAGTTGACGTTCAAAATGGTGTTTTTGATCAATTGACTTTTGACAATGCAGCTGCAATTGCGCAACAGTTAATGGATAAATTCGTGGCAGGTGAGTATGATAAAATTGAAATCGTGTATAACGAATTCAAAAATGCTGCGACTCAAATTGTAAGAACGCAACAGTTTTTACCTTTAGCTCCAATTGTTGGAGGTGAAGTAGTAGCTTCTGATTATATCTTTGAACCTTCTAAAGAGGAAATTGTGTTGACATTGATTCCAAAATCATTAAAAACACAATTATACAAATCGATTAGAGATTCATTTGCAGCAGAACACGGAGCACGTATGACCGCAATGCACAAAGCAACCGATAACGCTACAGAATTAAGAAACCAATTAAAATTAACTTACAACAAAGCACGTCAAGCAGCAATTACAGGAGAAATCTTGGAAATTGTTGGTGGAGCTGAAGCTTTGAACAACTAATTTTAATTTAGATATTATATAGAGTCCCGATTTATTCGGGACTTTTTTGTTTTATATTTGTGTATCGGCTATATCTTGAGTCTTCTAATAATTAGTACTTATTTTAAATTATGATAAATAATAATCTCCTGTATAGTATTTTGTTTTTAACAATAGCTTTTATTTATTTTAAATTTCATAAATGGTGGCTAAATATGAGAAAAGAGAAAGAAGAAGTTTTAAATAAAGATTTTAAGAAAGTTGGAATTATAAAGGATTGGATTATCATAGGTCTTTGCTTAATTACATCAGTAATTTATTTTATTGAGTTTTTGTTGGAGTAATTAAATTCATTTCGATTCAATTTCTTCTTTTACTTCATTTCATTTAACAAAACCTTTTTTTCCTCATTTACTTTTATTGGTATATTTGTAAGAATAACAACTCACCAATGAAAAAATATACTTCTTTCGTTCTACTACTTTTTACCTTTTTGGCTTCGGCACAAACTCTTCGTTTAGAAGACATCATGAAAGGAAATGAATTCATCGGGCACCAACCCGATAATCACCGTTGGTCTATTGATGGGCAAACCGTTTTGTTTGATTGGAATCCGAATAATGAAATAGGAAATAGCTCTTATTTCTGGAATGCTAAGTTGAAAACACCGCAAAAAGTTACGACTTCAAATCCTATTTACGATTTGGATTTCATGGCAGCACAAAAAGAGTATGATGTGGTGTATTATACCAATCAAGGGGTTTTGTATGCGCATACCAAATCCACAAAAAAGACTAAAAAAGTAATTCAATTAGCCGACAGAATTAACGCGGTAGAAAGAAGTACGAATGCTGATGTGATTTTCTTTCAGCAAAATCGCAATCTATATCAATTCAATACCAAAGATTTTTCGATTGTTCAATTGACTAATTTTAAATCGGGAAAAGAAAATATAGCATCAAAAGAAGAAGATTCGTTCTTAAAAAATCAACAAAAAGAATTGTTTCAATTTGTTCGCGATGAAGAAGCGTCTTCAAAATGGTATGCCGAAAAATCCAAAAAAAATAAAGAAAAATTCCCAAAAGAAATCTATTACGATAAATCGTCTTTAGAGCAAATTAAACCCTCACCAGATGGAAAATTTTTAACCTTTAGACTTTCAGATTATCCAAGTCAAGCTTCTACAAATGTTGAGAATTTCATTACAGCTGATGGATTTACACGTCAAGAAAAAGCACGAGCAAAAGTTTCGACAGCGAATTTCAGCAAACATAAATTCGGAATTTTTAATGTAGAAAAAGATACAACCTATTACGTTTCGTTTTCCAATTTAACGGGAATTAAAGAAGCACCAAAATATTATCAAGAATACGAAAATCTAAAAGGACAATCAGAATACGATATTCCAGTAGTAATGCAAAGTCCGGTATATAGTCCAGACGGGAAAAACGCCGTTTTAGAAATCAGAAGTCAAGACAACAAACACCGTTGGATTGTGCAATTGGATTTGGTTTCAGGAAAAATAACCGAGTTAGATCATCAACACGACGAAGCTTGGATTGGAGGACCAGGAATTCCAGGTTACAGTTTCAGTGGCGGGACTTTAGGTTTTATTGACAATTCGACTTTTTATTTTCAATCGGAAGCTACTGGTTTTTCGCATTTGTATACTTATAATTTTAAAACCAAGAAAAAAGAAGCGCTAACAAAAGGCAATTGGGAAGTTCGTGAAGTAAAATTATCCAACGATAAAAAATCATTTTACATCACCACCACGACAACAAATCCAGGCAACAGAAGTTTTTACAAATTAGACATCGCTTCTAAAAAAATGACTGGAATTTTAACGAATGATGGTAACTACGAAGTAGAAGTATCTCCCGATGAAAAGACGCTTTTAGTACGTTATTCGTATAAAAACAAACCTTGGGAATTGTATGTAGGAGCGAATAAACCGAATTCGGAATTAAAACAAATTACGTTCTCCACTACGCCAGAATTCAAAAAGTACAATTGGAAAACACCAGAAGTCATCACCTTCAAAGCCGAAGATGGAACTAATGTTTACGCGCGTTTGTATCAACCAAAAGTAGAAAATAAGAACAAAGCCGCAGTTATTTTTGTGCACGGCGCAGGATATTTACAAAATGCTCACAATTATTGGAGCACCTACCACAGAGAATACATGTTTCACAACATGTTAACCGATTTAGGCTACACGGTTTTAGACATCGATTACAGAGCCAGCGATGGTTACGGTCGCGATTTCAGAACGGGAATTTACCGTCACATGGGTGGAAAAGATTTATCCGACCAATTGGATGGAAAGAAATATTTGGTTCAAAATTTAGGAATTGATGCCAACCGAGTTGGAATTTACGGTGGTTCGTATGGTGGATTTATCACGTTAATGGCATTGCTAACAGAACCAGGCGAATTCAAAGCTGGAGCCGCGTTACGTTCAGTTACCGATTGGGCACATTACAATCATGGTTACACGTCAAACATTTTAAATTTTCCAGAAACCGATCCTGAAGCGTACAAGAAAAGTTCTCCGATTTATTTCGCGAATAATTTACAAGATAAATTGTTGATGTTACACGGAATGGTAGATGACAACGTGCAATTTCAAGATATTGTGCGATTAACACAACGTTTCATCGAACTAGGGAAGAAAGATTGGGATTTAGCCGTATTTCCAGTTGAAGCACACGGTTTCACAGAAACGTATTCTTGGGTTGACGAATACCGAAGAATTTTAGACTTATTCAACGAAAATCTATTACAAAAATAAAATGCCACAGTTAATTGAATTAGGAACAAAAGCCGAAATGTTAGAGCAATTGCCTATCATCCAACAATTGTATCCTGATTATACGCTTGAAATTTATGGAAACTTGTTAGACAAAATGATTCCGCACAATTACAAACAACTCATCGTAGTAGAAAACGGAATCACGATGGGTTTGGCAGGATTTTGGATTGGAACAAAATTGTGGTGCGGAAAATACTTAGAAATGGATAATGTGGTCGTACATGAAGATTTTCGTTCTAAAGGAATAGGAAGTATTATGACGA
>JAHRWO010000226.1 GCA_019105125.1 Flavobacterium sp. | reverse complement strand
TTGTTCCTGGCTTTTGGGCATATTCGATGGCGTTTGATTTTCCCAATCAAAGCTACCATATTTTCTCAGCCAATAACGTACTGTCAATTCTCCTTGAATGCCATACTTTCGTTTGGCTGCTCCCATACTTAAATGGCCTTGCTCAACTTCTTGTACCACCTGCAATTTTAAAGACATTGAGTAGTCTTTTTGGGTACGCTTAACATACTCTTGTTTAACTTCTTCTTCCATAACGTTACTTTTTGTGTAAAGCTATTTCAGGACAAGACATCTAACTGAATCCGTTCTCCTGGTATCAATTTACTATATCGCATAAATTCCGATTTTTTTCTTCTTCTTAATACGGGTTTTACTTTGTTCCTATCTAAAACTCTCCAAATTGTCATTGGCGATACTTTTAGCCTTTTGCTATGTAATAAATAGTTTGAGATTCGTTAAGGACCCCAGCTAAATTTCTTTCTGGTATTAAGAATTACACTTTCTAATTCCTTGTCGACTTTGAGTTTAGTGAGATTTAAAGGACGTTGAGACTTATCGGACAAACCTGCAATTCCATTCTGTTCATAGCGTTTTATCCAACGATAAAGTGTTGGGCGAGAAATTCCACACCTAAGTGCAGCTTTTGCTATAGATCCCAGCTCAATTTAGGTTTTTATCCACTTTTCACGGGCTTTAATTTTTCTTTCCGCGTTCTTCATTGAACGAAAGATAATATATTCCAGAATAAAAAATAGCCTCAGATTTGTAACGTTTCTATTGATACTTTACAATTTAAACGAAGTAAATATTTTCAGTTCACCTATAAAAATAATTAACTGGTTGTGTTTGGAATTCCTTAAAATACAACCTTTCCAGATTAAACTTAGCAATTGGATTTGTTTCTGAAAGTACCCTGTATTCTCGTAATACATTTTTGTATAGTACATCCAATGGTTCATTGACGTATTTAGAAACCGTTTCTGCAAACAAATCGTTGGACTCATCAATCAATTTCGTATTAGCAACGAAATACCCCCATGAAAAAGCTTCACTAACTTCACTATTGAACATCCCTGAGCAAAACCCTTTAAGGCGATTCATTTTTACAAACTTGTCGGCATGACACCAAATGTAAATGTTGTCAGTTTTTTGGGATAGTAAATCAACCATTGAATAATCTACAATGTAATTACCTGCCTTGGGGAACTGACCGACCGAAAGTAATCCAAATGGGGAACCATGCCCCAACATTATAACCCTGTCATGGTTTTCAATAAGTTTCTTCAATTCGGATTTGGTAATCCCGCCTGTTATTACGGTTTCATCTTGGATTAGAGCGTAGATTGGTTTCAGAAAATTTGTGGTACTGTCTTGTGGATGTATTATTAACGTGCTCATAGTGAGGCAATAATAAGCCTTTGTTTTGGTGTTGCCTAACTCTTCTTTAATTTAAAGTAGCGCAATTAAAATTTCCAGGGGCGGCTCATCATTAAATTATAAATTTACAATAAGAACCGGAAAAGATCCGGGCATGACTATTTGTTTGGCTCCCCCCAGATAAAAGCCAAACAAGATTTAATTATTGCAGAGGGAAGAATGAAGTGGGAAGGGTTTGCTTGACAACCAATGAAAATTTATTGGGCATTACTCTTAACCTCGTTAGATTTCAGACAAGGTAAAAGATCTGTCGGGTTAAAATTCAAAATCCATTTATTTTCTAACGACATACCAAACGAAATTGGTTAGATTAAGATTTGATGGTCAGCAAAAGGATTTTTTTGCAAATCAGAGGGGAAATAATTAGTTTTATACCAAACTAAAAATTTGAATGCCAAACCTAAAATAGCGCTCATGCATGCAGAACACAACCAGACTCAGGTTGTAAAAATCGTTTATGACTTTAACGAAGAGATCAATGAACTACTTAAAAAAACAACTCCAGCAAAATGGAGCAACACAATGAACTGTTGGTATGTTTTACGGGATGAATTTAATCTAAACCAGTTTTTTGTGAGCATGAATGAGCTGGCATGGATCGATTATTCAGCGTTAAAATCAAAAAAAAACGAAACGAAACAAAATTCTGCAATACACTTGGTAAGGGAAAAGATAGATAAAGGGATGCAGCTAACTGAGGGAACTGTTGCTCAAATGGCTTCGTTTAAAGGATGGATGCAACAAAAAAGGTACAGCGAAAACACGATAAAGACATATTCTGAAGCCATTAAAACCTTTTTGAAATATTACCATTTGAAGAACACCGCGGATATTACAAATGATGACCTCATAGAATTTAATAGGAACTACATTCTTCGAAATGGTTATTCTACTTCATTTCAGAATCAGATAATAAATGCGATTAAACTTTTTTTTATACGCACAGAGAATCGCTGTTTTAAGATAGAACAGATTGAAAGACCAAGGAGAGAGCACAAACTACCCAATGTATTGAGCAAAGAGGAAATTGCCGCCATTCTAACAGCATCCGCCAACCTGAAACACAGGACAATGCTCAGTCTGATTTATGCTTGTGGCCTAAGGCGGAGCGAATTACTAAACCTGAAACCAATAGATGTTGACAGTAAACGTAATTTGCTTATAATTCGGCAAAGCAAAGGGAAAAAAGACCGAATCACGCCAATCTCCAATCGAATTATTCAACTTCTGCGCGAATATTTTAAGGCATATAAGCCGGTAATCTGGTTATTTGAGGGACAAAATAAGGGAGAACAGTATAGCGCCGGAAGTTTACAACAGGTTTTAAAACAAAGTATTAAAAAAGTGGGAATTAGAAAGCCTGTCACGCTTCATTGGTTGAGACATTCGTATGCCACGCACCTTCTTGAATCGGGAACCGATTTGCGCTATATACAGGAATTACTGGGGCATAACAGTAGCCGGACTACCGAAATTTATACTCACGTAAGCAAAAAAAGTATTCAGCAAATTAAATCACCCTTTGACGATTTGGAAATGTAGAAAATTGCTTCTTTTAATTTTGCAGCTAAGAATGAAAAAACTTTATATATACAACAAAAATGGTTGGCTTGGTAAGAAAAAACTTTACATATAAACATGTTGTACGACATAGTAAAACCGAACCAAACAAAATGAAAGTCAGAGAAGAAAAGTTAAGAACAATTATAGAATGGTCGGAGAAAAACGAAGATGTAAGAGTTCTTCTTCTGACAAGTTCACTTGTAAATCCTTTAGCACTT
>JAHRWO010000212.1 GCA_019105125.1 Flavobacterium sp. | reverse complement strand
CATCAATTACTTGTTTGGAATTGGCTCCTTTTAGCATCATCACTTGACCTAAAACCTTCTCTCCTTCTCCATTTCCTGTGATAGCTCCAAAACGATTGGCATGTCCGAATTTTACTTGTGCAATATTTTTCACGTAAACCGGATTTCCGTTTACATTTTTAACGACAATATTTTCAATATCTTCTAGTTTCGCAACTCGACCTTCTCCACGAATAAAATAACTTTGATTCGTTTTTTCAATGTAAGAACCGCCTGCAATGCTGTTGTTTTTCTCAATTGCTTCAAAAAGTTCGTTAACCGAAATATTCATCGCTTTCAAACTCGAAGAATGAATGGCAATTTCGTATTGTTTTAAGTATCCACCCCAAGTATTGATTTCTACAACCCCTTTTATTCCTGATAATTGCCGTTTTACTACCCAATCTTGAATGGTTCGTAAATCGGTAATGGTGTATCGGTCTTTGAATTCGGGTTTCACCTCTAGGGTATATTGATAAACTTCCCCTAAACCTGTAGTAATTGGGCCCATTTCGGGTGTACCAAAACCTTGTGGGATTTTTTCAGAAGCGGTTTTGATTTTTTCAGCAATCAATTGTCTTGGCAAATACGTTCCCATATCTTCTTCAAAAACGATGGTAACTACGGACAATCCAAATTTTGAAATAGAACGAATTTCTTTTACTCCAGGTAAATTCGCCATTTCTAATTCCACAGGATACGTGATATATTGTTCGATATCTTGTGTAGAAAGATTTCGAGAAGTTGTAATAACTTGCACTTGATTATTGGTAATATCAGGAACTGCACCAATAGATATTTGGAATACCGAAAATATTCCGTAACCAAAGATTCCTAGGGTAAAAAGGAGTACAATTAGTTTGTTTCGTAAACTTAAAGCAATTATTTTTTCTAACATTTGAATAAAATTATAATAAACGAATAGTATTTATCAAGCGAATTGACAAATACATTTGCATCATTAAAATGATAATTAAAAAATGTTAGACTATTTTAGGTGGTAACCAAATTGTAGTTATCAAATGTGATTTGAAAGACTGGTGGTAAAAAAACTTCTGTTTGCTGGAAATTACAGCTTTTACAGGCTGAATTTGAAAATTAGTATGGTTTACCAATACGAAAACCGTTGAAGCAATTTCAAAAGTTTTAAAAGGTAAATCTTGATGCTCTTCTGGATTATTTTCTGCGTTTTTAGAGTAATGCGATTCCAGAAAATCAATAAAAGAAATTGACGCTGTGGTTAATTCATTCTTGTGTTCGATGTAATGTTCTATTAAATTCGGAATTTTCAATAATTGCCCTATCGATGTGTTAGCACACATAAATACTGAAATTAGAAAAAAGGCAATTAGCTTATTCATCTTAATCGAATTATCAAAACACCTTACAAAGGTAAAGAATAATATTAAGATATTTCTTAAGAACTACTTAAGTTACGAAATTGGAAAAAACAAGCGGAATTGCGTTCTTTCGTTTTGTTTACTTTCAACTATAATTTTGAAATTCAACAAATCACAAAGTCTTTTTACAATGGATAATCCTAAACCTGTTCCCTTGATTTCAGGATGATTGGAAACATCGGAGCGATAAAAAGAATTGAAAATTTTATTCAAATCTTGTTCTGAAATTCCAATTCCATTATCAGAAATAGTGAAGAACATTTACGTTTGAGTTTTTTCTAATTTTAAAACAATTTCTCCATTATCATGAGAATATTTAATCGCATTAGAAATCAAATTACTAAAAATAATGGAAACCAAATAATTATCGGATTGAATGTAATAATCGTCTGTAAAATCAGCTATTATTTTTAGTTTTTTACTTTCAGTTTTATCTGAAAAACGAGTTAAATTATCTAAAATTAATGCATTCAAGTAAATCGATTCTTGCTTTACATTTTGTTTTTGATTTTCAAATCGAGCAAGTAATAACAGTTGATCTACCATGTGATTTAATCGATCGACTTCCGAAATACAGAATTGAATTTTCTCTTCATATTCGTGTTGGTTTCTTGGCTTTCGAATTAAAACTTCCATTGTTCCTTTGATTACTGCTAATGGCGTTCTTAATTCATGCGAAGCATCAGAAGTGAATTGTTTTTCCCTATCTACCGCGTTTTCAATTCGATTTAAAAGGTTGTTGATGTTTTCAGATAAAACAAACAATTCATCTTTGTTTTGAGGTAACGGAATCCGTGTTTTTAAATTGTCTTTAGTAATCTGACTTGAAGTTTCGATAATCGTTCGTACGGGTTGAATACTTCTCCCAGCGAAAAATCGGGCAATTAAGAATAAAACTATCAAAATTAACGGAATCGAAATCAATAAGATGTTACTTAAATTTCCTATTACCATTTCGGCATCATCAAGCGACATGGCGATGACTAAATGTCCAATAATTTCCTTTTCTTGAAATACTGGAACTTGAATTTGACGAATGGGTTTTTGATTTAATTGGGTATCAATGTATTGATTGTCTTTTTCAATAGGAAATAATTTCAGGTTTAAATTCTTCAAATTGGGCGACTTATCAATCAACTGATTGTTGCTATCATAAAACTGCACAAAAACAGGATTAACATCAACTGTATTATGTTCACGAGCTCTCCATTGGTCCACTTGAAGCAAATAAGTTTCTTGCGAATCTAAACTAATTTCTTCTAAATGCTTTTCAACTTCAACGGCAATATCGGTATTAATGTGATTGTAAACGCTGTATTTTACAATTTGAAAAATCACTAAAAATACAATCGAAATCAACAAAGCGGTACTCACTATGTAGTTGAAAGCAATTCTATTTTTAAATGAAAATGAAAACATAATTAGCGTTCTATAGATTCGAAATTAGGTTCAATATGTATCAAAACATGACCTAATTCAATTAGTTTTTTTCTTAATGTATCTTTTAAATTATGCGCAATATCATGACCTTCTTTAACCGATTTATTACCATCAACCATAACGTGTAAATCTACGTGATATTTCATTCCAGCTTTTCTAATAAAGCACTTTTCTATGCAAATAACTCCTTCAACAGTTTGAGATATCCGCTTAATTTCAACCTCTAAATCATGGTACAAATGTTCGTCCATAATTTCACCTAAAGCAGGTCGGAAAATTTTATAGCAATTGTACAAAATAAACCCCGAAGCCAATAAAGCGGCCCAATCATCCGCAGCTTCATATCCTTTTCCAAAATAGAGAGCAATTGAAATTCCAATAAAAGCCGCAACCGAAGTAATCGCATCGCTTCTATGGTGCCAAGCATCGGCTTTTAAAGAACTACTATTGGTTTCAATGCTTTTTTTCATGACAATTTGAAACGAAATTTCTTTCCACAAAATAATTGCTCCAAGAACAAACAGTGTAAAAGGTCTTGGTAATTCGTGTGGCGTTTGAATGTTTTGAATACTTTCGTAAGCAATAACTGTAGCCGAAGTAATTAAGAAACCCACCACCAAAAAAGTTACTAAAGGTTCGGCTCTTCCATGTCCGTAAGGATGGTTTTCATCAGCGGGTTTATTCGAATATTTAATTCCGAAAAGCACTAAAAAAGAAGCAAAAACATCTGCTGTAGATTCAATAGCATCAGCAATCATGGCGTACGAATTTCCGAAATATCCTGTAATACCTTTAATTAATGCTAATAAAGTATTTCCGATGATACTAAAATAAGTCGCTTTGATGGCTTTTTCTGTGTTTGGCATGCTAAATTTCGTTTGCGATATACCCTACTCCTCTAATCGTTTTTATAAGTTCTTGGTCTTTTGTCAAATTCAATTTCTTCCGGATGGAGTTCATAAATACATCAATAACTCCCGTATCGTATTCAAAATGAATGTCCCAAACGTCTTCAATAATATTAGTTCGAGTGCAAACCTGACCTTTGTTTTTAATTAGATATTCGAGTAATTCAAATTCTCGTTGTGTCAAAGATACTTCTTTATTGTCAACAAAAACCTGAAATTTCGACTTGTCAATGGTAATATTTCCTAAAGTTAAAACTTTTATTTCATCTTTTGTTCTAAAATGAATTTTGATGCGTTCTAACAATTCATCAAACGAAAAAGGCTTTTTAATGTAATCATTTGCACCAGCTTTCAAACCTTCAATAGTTTCTTGGACCGTGTCTTTTGCTGTTAAGAAAATAATAGGCAAATTATTTTTTTCTAAACGGATATTTTTACAAACGTCAATTCCTTGCATTTTGGGTAGCATCCAATCCAACAACACCAAATCAACTGGAAGTTCAAGCGCTTTTTTCAAGCCTTCAGTACCATCATAAGCAGTGGAAATGGTATAATTTTCCTCTTCTAAACCTTGTTTTAGAAAATCTACAATTCCTTTTTCGTCTTCAACAATTAAAATATGCATGCTATTGAACTTTATTGAACAAATTTTACTCCGAAGGTAAAAATATTTGCTGATAATCCGTCACTTCTGTCGTAATGATTGTATCGGAAATCAATATTTTTTAATCCAAATTTCCAGATTTTTGTGTTGGTAAAAATATCGGTGTAACCAAATCCAAAACCATATTGATTGGCTGTAAAAGTCGATAAATCATAATCAGAAGTATAGAATTCATCTGTAGAAACATGTCCTTCGTATGGCGCAAAATATTTCGATTGTTGCTGCGTGTAATAACGGAACATTGGAATAACCGTAAACTTATCTGTTAATTTATACGGAATTTCAATATTGAAAGTGTGTGATGAAATATCCCAATCATCAAAATAATAACGATAATAGGTTCTCAGTGTGAATTTTTCATTCAAATAGAAATTCCATCGCGTACCAATTGGCAACTTGAATCGATTATCTGGCAAACGTTCAATATCATCTGCTAGCTGGAAT
>JAHRWO010000382.1 GCA_019105125.1 Flavobacterium sp. | reverse complement strand
AAACATTTACATGAACTAATAAATCTCCGTTTCCGTAAGAATTTAAACTCGGAATTCCTTTTCCTTTTAAACGAAGAATTTTACCTGATTGAATTCCTTCTTCTAATTTAATTCGAACTTTTCCAGAAACCGTATCAATTTCTTTAGAAACTCCTAAAGCAGCTTCAGCAAAACTAATATATAAATCGTAATGTAAATTTTCGCCTTCACGTTTTAAAGATTCGTGCTCGATTTCTTCAATAGCTACAATTAAATCTCCTGGAATACTGTTTGTTCCTGGCGCTTCGTTACCTTTTCCAGCAACCTTTAATTGCATTCCATCTACTACTCCAGCCGGAATTTTGATTGAAACCGTATCGTCTTCTAACAACATACCTTGTGCATCAGCTCCAGCAGGTTTTTGATCTAGAATTTGACCAGAACCACTACAAGTATGACAAGTTGTTGCAGTTTGCATTCTACCTAAAATGGTATTAGCAACTTTCATAATTTGTCCAGAACCATTACATGTTGGACAACTTCTATACGTTACACCAGAAGCTTGAACTTTACGTTTTACTTTGACTTTCTTTTCAACTCCATTAGCAATCTCTTCCAAAGTTAATTTTACTTTAATACGTAGATTACTTCCTTTAACTCTACGTTGACCACCGCCACCAAAGCCACCTCCGAAGCCAGAGAAACCTCCACCTCCAAAAGCCCCTCCAAAAATATCTCCAAACTGACTGAAAATATCATCCATGTTCATGTGATGACCGCCACCAAAACCACCGTTTTCAAACGCTTGATGTCCGTATTGATCATAACGAGCCTTTTTGTCAGGGTCGCTCAATACTTCATAAGCTTCGGCTGCCAATTTAAAATTTTCTTCCGCTTCTTTATTTCCTGGGTTTTTATCAGGATGAAATTCGATAGCTTTCTTGCGATACGCTTTCTTAATTTCTTCAGGAGTAGCACTTTTTGTGATGCCTAATATTTCGTAAAAATCTTTTTTCATTCTATTTTTTATTATAAAATATAGTGTAAAGACAAGCTACAACTTGACTCTACAATGGGATTATTGCCCTACTACAACTTTTGGATAACGAATAATCTTATCACCCAATTTGTAACCTTTTTCAATTACGTCTACCACTTTACCTTTTAAATCATCTGAAGGTGCTGGAATTTGTGTAATGGCTTCAGCATAATCAGCATCAAAAGCATCTCCTGCTTTCACTTCCACTTCTTCTAATCCTTTAGATACTAGAGTTGATTTTAATTTATCGTGAATCAATTGTACTCCGGTTACTAAGGCTTCTTCTTGTGATTTAGAAATTTGAGCCCAAGCTCTATCAAAATCATCTAAAACAGGTAACATTGCTTGTAGAACTTCTTGATTTGCTGTTTTAAATAAATCGATACGCTCTTTAGTAGTACGTTTTTTATAATTTTCAAATTCAGCAAAAAGTCTCAAAAATTTATCTTTTTCTTTCGCTAATTCCTCTTGTAGTTGCTCTTCAACTGTTTGCTCAGGAGCATTAATCTCTTGATTTTCTGAAACATTCTCAGTATTGATGTTTTCCTTCTCGATGTTTTCAGTACTTTCTTGACTCATATTTTTAAAAATTTTTTTAAACATTTTTACTTTCATATTAGAATTGCAAATGTATTGCCAAAAGTTTAAAAATGTCAAATTGTCAGCAAAATTATCAAAAGATAAATTTTAGCAACTTGTTAAGACTTTATTATTATTATAAGGATTAAGTTTGCGTAAACAAAAAAAATCATAAAATGAAAAAAAGTATTTTAAGTCTATTCGTTTTAGCTACAATTTCGATGAATGTAGCATGTAAAGGAGAAAAAAATGAAACAGAAGAAGTAGGAGAAGTTGCTACTGCATCTGAAGAAAGTACAACTTATGTTGTTGACACACAAAATTCTGTAATTGAGTGGATTGGTTCTAAACCAGCAGGAAAGCACAATGGAACTATTAACTTAAAATCAGGTGAAGTAGCTGTAAAAAACGACAGCATTCAAAGTGGTAAATTTGTTATCGATATGAATTCGATAGTAGTTACTGATTTAAAAGCAGGTGACGGAAAAGAAGATTTAGAAGCTCATTTAAAAGGAACTGGAGATAAAGAAGGCGAAGATCATTTCTTTAATGTAGGTAAATTTCCAGAAGGAATGTTCGAAATTACAACGATTACTACTGAGAATGGAAAAACAACAGTTAATGGTAATCTAACATTGAAAGGTGTTACAAAACCCGTATCGTTCCCTGCAGCTTTAGCTTATGAAGGAGATACTATGATGTTAACTTCTGATTCTTTCCAAATTAACAGAACACATTGGAATGTAAATTACGCTTCAAAATCAATTTTTGATGATTTAAAAGACAAGTTTGTAAACGATGAAATTGAATTGGTTGTGAAATTAAAAGCAACAAAACAATAAAACCAAAAACCGCCAATTTTGTTGGCGGTTTTTTTATTTTAATAAATCATTCAAAGCTTTATCAAGAGAAGCAAATTTGAATTGGTATTTCAAATCGAGAAGTTTTTTACAACTTACATGCTGACTAGAAAATAGAATTTGGTGCATTTCACCCAATATAATTTTCATTGCAAATTGGGGAATATTTGGTAAAAAAAATGGTTTTCCTAGAGTTTTTGCAATCGCTTTTGTTAATTCAGAATTTGTAACTGGATAAGGCGCTACACCATTAAAAACTCCTGAAAGTTGGTTTTGAATTACGAATTGGAAAATAGCTACTAAATCTTGAATATGAATCCATGATTGATATTGCAATCCCGAACCAAAAGCAGCTCCAAATCCCATTTTTATAGGTTTTACCATTTCTTGTAATGCGCCACCATTTTTCGCCAAAACAATTCCAATTCTAATTTTAGCTACGTTAATATGTAGTTTTTCAAATTGATTGACTTCTTCTTCCCATTGTTGTACTACATTACCTAAAAATGAATTATCAACCTTATTATCTGTCTCATGATAGATGTAGTTTAAATCGTTTGGATAAATTCCAATAGCTGATGCTGAAACGATTTGTTTCACTTGGTGCAAATTTTTCTGTAGTGTTTTGTATAATAATCGTGTTGAAAGCACTCTACTTTCAATAATTTCTTGTTTGTAAGAAGGCGTCCATTTCTTAGCAACGCTAGCCCCTGCCACATGCACTATAACCTCAACGTCTGTTAAAGCATTTAAATCAATTTCAGATGTTTTAGGATTCCAGTAAAAACCTTTGCAATTATT
>JAHRWO010000381.1 GCA_019105125.1 Flavobacterium sp. | reverse complement strand
GAATAAAACAACTAGAAGTATGATAGATTTTGAAATTAGTCAAGTAAGACAATTCACAAAAATGCTTGAACCCTCAGCAGATTTTGAAACTCCTTTTACCTTTTATTACGATGAAACAAACAATATTAAAAAGTTTTATGTAAGGGAGAATGATTTCAATTATACATTTACAGCTAACTTTGTTTTAGGTGGTTTACTTCATTTAGGACAAGCTCCCAATGTTAAACCTCTTATTGACAGCTTTAAACTACAAATGACAGCAAAGGAAGTTAAATTCAAACACATTGCCAATGGTGACTTTCTTAACTGCCTAAAATCAGAAAAATTAAAACTGTTTTTACAATTTGTAAAAGACAGCAATTTGTTTGTTCATTATTCAAGTCTAAATATTCTTTATTGGTCAATAGTTGATATTGTTGATTCTGCAATTATGAGTTCGGAATCTGCAAAACAACTAGGTTCACAATTTGCCAACCATTTAAAGAATGATTTATATAAACTGTCAAGATTAGAAATTGATTCAGTAATTCAACTTTTTTATAAGTTTGAGTATCCAAATATTAAAAATGAATCTGTTATTCCTTTTGTTGAAGAATTAGTATCCCTTTTTGATGGGTACATTGAAACTGCTGAATATCATTTTGGTTTAGAATCCTTGAGGCAAATTTTAAAAGAGGCTAAGAAAAAAGGTTCTCTACCATTTATTATGGATGAAGAAGATTTTATTCTGCTTAACGACTTGTCTCAATTCTACCTGAGACCAATTTATTTATTTAAAAATTCATCTCATATTTTTGACAATGAGGATTCTATTTCAGAAACCCTTAAAGAATATAGAATACTTGACGATAGCGAAGAATTCAAGAATTATACATTTGTTGATTCTCAGGATAATTTACTTGTCCAACTTTCTGATGTATTTGTTGGAATAATGGGAAAATTAACTAATTATTTGAACACAAGTTCTAGAGAAAAAATAGATACTGATTTAAGTTCTTTATCAGATATTCAAAAAATAAATATTGGTTTATTGATGAATGTAATCGACAAATCCCATAACACTAATATAGGATTCATACACAATACAGACAGTTATGAGGAAATGTCTAAAATGGACAAAATTCGATATAATATGAAAAAATACTAAGTATAGTAGTAATTATAAACAATACACACTTGAAAACTGCAATTCCAATTAACAAAAAATTATTTGATATTTATATTCTCTTCACAAGAGAACCTTTTGTGCAATATTTTACTAAAGAATTAGAGTTTTACTCAAATGGAAATGGAGGACTTCTCGGATTAATTAGTTTAGATTTAACTGATAATGATTATTACGGATGTATATTATCAAGAGATATTTCAAAACAATATAGAGCTGAATTAATAGTTGCGAGCTTGCCTACAATTGAGGAAGCTAGAGAGTGGATAAATTCTCAAATGGAAAGTAATTCCATTGTATTCCATGACAACAAACATCAATACTTCAATATTTTTGGAGAACTTTCAAATCATGATAAACAGCATCCTAATTACATTTTACTTAGGGATAGCGAAGCATTATTATCAGCAAAGCAAGTATTAAGTGAAATCTCATTTCATTATAAAGATATTGATGGAAACTTTATAGACCAATTTCAATCAATCAATGGTTTTGATTCTAGGATCTGGGAACTATTCCTTTTTTGCTTTTTTAGGGAACAATTTTTTTCATTTGAAAGAAATCATGAATCTCCCGATTTTATAGTAGAAAAACTAAATGAAAAAATAGCTATTGAAGCTGTAATAGTTAGTAGAAAAACAGCTATCGATAAACACACACATAAAACTAAAGAAGAGATTGACAAATTGTTGTTAAATGAAATGCCTCTAATGTTTGGAAGCGCATTATTTGACAAGTTAAAAAAAAGGTATTGGGAAAAAGACCATGTAAAGGGAATGCCTTTTGCTATCGCTATTGCAGATTTTCACGATACTATGTCAATGACATGGAGTTTTAATGCATTATTGGATTATTTATACGGATATAAATATGATTACACTTTTGATGAAGAAGGAACTTTACAAGTCAATCCAATTAAAATTGGTAATTATATAAAAGCTAATGGAACACAAATACCAGCAGGTTTCTTTTTTCATCCTGAATGCGAGAATATTAGTGCTGTAATATTTTCATCTTGTGCGACCTTATCAAAATTTAATAGAATGGGAAAACAAGCTGGACTTGGAAGTGATAACAATAAACTTATACGAATGGGTAGTTATTATGACCATACTCCAAATGCTGATAAAGCTAAACCCATAGTGTATGAAGTTGACGAAAACAGCAATGAAACTTGGTCTGAAGGTGTTGTAGTTTTCCATAATCCGAATGCTTTGATACCATTGAATCCAGAATTATTTGATGATAGAGTAGCACATTGTTTTTTTAGAAATGAGATAATTCATAGTTTAATGCCTAAAGTATTTCCATATAATTCATTTACTCAAAATCTTATTTTTACAAAATAAAGTACATGAATCAATTCAACAAATATCTGCAACAAAAACAAGTTGAAATAGGTAAATCAATTAGTAATCATAAAATCATTTATCTTGATACAAATTACTGGATAAAATTAAGAGACCAAGCAAAAAAGGAAAATTCTAAAGACAGGGTTTTATTTGATAAGTTAACCGAACTTGTAGAATCTAATAGATGTATTATACCAGTTAGTGAAATCACTTTTTATGAAATACTAAAACAATCTGACATCAATTCTTTAAAAGATTCAGCAAGTCTAATTGATAATTTATCAAAAGGTATTTCTATAGTTTCTGAAAGTGAAAGAAGACACTTAGAATTTGTAAATTTTGTTAGAGGAAAAACAGGAGGAACAACGCTCAATTTGCAAGAAACTATTTGGACAAAGCTTTCTATAAACATACTCTATAAAGTTTTTTTAAAGCACGACCCAAATATGTTAACTAAAGACTTTATTGACTTTTTGAGTATTTTATCTTTCGATAAAATAATAGATAAACTCCAAGCAACAGGAATTCTCACTCAATTTAAATTCAAAGATGATGTTGTTGCCTTAAATATTGCAAAGGAGAAATATAAAACTGAAAACAAAACTTTTAATGAAATGTATCTTTCAGAACTAGGAGGATATTTAGAAGTCTTTGAAACAGATTTAAATGATTCTATGGAGTATGTATTCTTCTTAGATTATGATCGTTTCCCAACTGACAAGGAGAAGGAAAATATTAATCCTAGACATTGCCGAAATATGATTTATAATTTATCTAAATATAACAAGCTAAAAATTAACTACCATCATTTAGAATTTTTCCTGAGTTGAATGCTTCAATAAGATGGAATAAAGACAGAAAATACAAAGATGGCAATGATACTCTTGATTTTCTTCATACTTCTTCTGCATTGCCTTACTGTGACTTCTTTTTTACAGAGCGAGAATTAAAAACAATTATTGTACAGCGAAAACTTGACAAATTATATAATTGCAAAGTTGAAAGTAAAGAGACTGAAATTCTTAAAATTTTAGATTTAATACAAGTATAATAAACCTCAATGAAGTATTTTGTATCATTAAGCTATTTTGTTATAGCATTTAGAACTTTATTCTTCATCTAAATCAGTATTAAAGTCAAGTAATTCTCTTGGATGGATTTCAAGTCCTTTAGATACTTTTATAAATGTTTTGAAAGTAATATTTGTTTTTCCTTGTTCAATTTTATTAAAGTCACTTGAGTCAATTCCTGTATGAAATTCCATATCATCTAGAGTATAATTTTTTAAATCTCTTATCTCTTTTACCTTTTTTCCAAAGTTCTTTAGAAATTTTTCCAATTGCTTATCCATTTCATTTTTATTTGTAAAGCAATTTCATATTATTTCAAATAAATGTTTTGGGGATATAACCCCAAATTAAAAATATTTATTATATTTGCTTAATCATTGCAAATTGTGATGTAATTTTGCGATTCTTCAAAATAATATTGAAGCATTCGCTTAGAATCTCGTTATCAAAAACTGGTAATTTTAGCACACGAGATGATAAGTAAGATGCTCACGTCTATGGGCGTGGGCTCACTTATTCGTGTGCGGGTATACCAGTACCTTGATAGCGGATTTGTTGAGTTCCATGCCTTTTTTTATACCTAAAAGTCATCTCTCAACATTCATTCTTAGCACTGCTTTCATTACAAAGTTTCGCATCCACTCATTTAACATTTTAGTTAGTTTGGAAGGGCACTGCCTAGATTTGGTTGTACATAATTACGGCAGTCTTCCTTTTTTTTATTAATCTTTTAAAAGTAATGCCTATGGTGTATATCTAAATATTTATATCTCGACTCCGATCGAGACGACAGATTGCTTTGGATTTTATCCTCGCAAAGACAAAAAAAGGCCCTCTAACTCTTCTTGGCGGTTGAATAGAGGACCAGGATTAACAAAACCAATGTTTCATTTAACCAACACAAAAGTATGAATAAAAATGCATTCTTTAGGTATTGGGCATCACAACTATTGCCCAAACTTATTCTCACATTAGCTGTATTTTCAACAGCTATACTACAAGCACAAAATACGGTTATCAAAGGAACTGTTTCCGATAACGTGGGTACGCTTTCGGGTGTTACCGTTGTTATCAAAGGAACCACAACCGGAACGTTAACCGATATTGATGGTAACTTTCAAATTACTGCTCAACCCAGTGATGTCTTAGTGTTTTCCTATTTAGGATATCAAACACAAGAAGTACCAATTAACAACAGGACTATAATTAAAATTAATCTACAAGAAGACACAACAACACTTAAAGAAGTGATTGTAAATGCAGGTTATTATAATGTAAAAGACAAGGAGCGTACAGGTAGTATTGCAACTGTAAAAGCTGCAGCTATTGAACAACAACCCGTAACCAATGTTTTGGCTACATTGCAAGGACGAATGGCTGGGGTAAATATTACGCAGGCTACGGGTGTTCCAGGCGGTGGATTTAGTATACAAATTCGTGGAGTGAATAGTATTCGAACCGAAGGCAATCAGCCGTTGTATTTGGTTGATGGTATGCCATTTTCAACGGAGAGTTTGGGAAATGCTGCTATATCAGGTTCTATTATGGGAGGAGTTTTAAATCCTTTGAATGCTATTAATCCTTCCGATATTGAAAGCGTTGAAGTATTAAAAGATGCTGATGCTACTGCTATTTATGGTTCTAGAGGAGCTAATGGAGTAGTGCTGATTACCACTAAGAAAGGAAAAAAAGGCAAGACACAATTTACTGTTGACACTTATACTGGGGCTGGTACAATCAGCCGAAGACTGGATTTATTGAATACTCCGCAATATTTAGCCATGCGTGAAGAAGCCTTTGCTAATGATGGCATAAGTAGTTATCCGTTTTGGGCGTATGATATTAATGGTACTTGGGATCCTAACCGTTATACTGATTGGCAAAAAGAATTGATAGGAGGAACAGCTCTAACGAGAAATATTTCGTTAGGTGTTTCAGGAGGAACAGGAAATACTCAGTTTATGGTAAGAGGGACACACTTTAATGAGACCACGGTATTTCCAGGTGATTTTAGTTATGGTAAAAGTGCCGTTCATTTCAATATTGCCCATCAGTCTGATAACCAAAAGTTTCAAATGAATATGTCGGGTAATTATGTTGCGGATAAAAACAACTTGTTTAGTACCGATTTGACTCGATTGGCAACAACTTTAGCCCCCAACGCACCTGCTTTATATGATGCTGATGGGAATTTGAATTGGGAAAACGGCACTTGGGATAATCCCTTGAGTTTGTTGAATGGAAAATATTTAACAACAACTAAGGGTTTAACCGTTGGAAGTAGCCTTTCTTATGCTATACTTCCCGATTTAGAATTGAAATCATCTTTTGGTTATAGTGATACCCGAGTAGCAGAGTCTAGTACAAGTCCGTCGACTATTTATAATCCCGCTTATGGATTAACTAGTGCTATTTCGTCTACTATGGTTAATCAATCCCAACAAAATTCTTGGAGTGTAGAACCTCAACTGCATTGGCAAAAAACTATTGGTAATGGAAAAGTCAGTATGCTGCTTGGGAGCACATTTCAAGAGCGTAGTGCGACTCAGTTAGCGGTTTATGGTGCAGGATTTTCTAGTAATGCTTTGTTAGACAATTTGTCGGCGGCATCATTTACTCAAATCATGAACGATTCCGAAATCAATTACCGTTATATGGCATTGTTTGGTCGTTTGAATTATAGCTTACAAGGCAAATATTTTTTGAATTTAACAGGGCGTAGAGATGGTTCAAGCCGTTTTGGACCTGGTAACCGTTTTGCTACATTTGGAGCTGTAGGTGCTGCTTGGTTGTTTAGTAAAACCGACTTTTTTGAAAAACAACTTCCGTTTATAAGTTTTGGAAAATTACGAGCTAGTTACGGTACTACGGGCAGTGATCAAATAGGGGATTATCAGTTTTTAAATACCTACACACCAAGTGGTATTGGTTATAATGGTGTTATAGGTTTGGTACCTGACCGTTTGTTTAATCCTGATTTTAGTTGGGAAGTAAATAAAAAATTTGAAGTAGCATTAGAAACTGGATTTTTAAATGACGCTATTTTTATAACTGCAGCTTATTTTAAAAATCGTTCTTCGAATCAGTTAGTTGGAATTCCTTTACCCGGTACAACAGGTTTTAATTCCATGCAAGCTAATTTAGATGCCACTGTCGAAAATAGAGGTTTAGAGTTGACTTTTCGAAGTGTAAATTTTTCAAAGAAAGATTTCAATTGGACTACATCTGTCAATTTAACATTACCTAAGAATGAGTTGATAGCTTTTCCCGATTTAGAGGGTTCGGTATATGCGAATCAATATGTTATTGGACAGCCTCTAGGAATTTATAAGGTCTATGAATTTGCTGGGGTTAACCCAACTACTGGAATTTATGAATTTAGAGATTTTAATGGTGATGGATTATTGACTGATTTAGAAGATCGTCAAAAGATTGTAGATACCTCACCCGATTATTTTGGAGGATTGCAAAATAATTTGCGTTATAAAAACTGGGAATTGGATTTTCTATTTCAGTTTGTAAAACAGATTGGAGTTAATAGCAATGCAATTTCTGCTTTACCAGGGTCTTCAAGTAATATGCCTAACTCTGTATTGAATCATTGGCAACAAGTAGGCGATACAGGACCCACACAACTCTACACGGCTGGTTTTAATGGTGCGGCTGTAAATGCTTTTTATTCTTATTATACACGAAGTGATGCGGCTTATAGTGATGCTTCTTATGTACGTTTGAAAAATCTATCCTTTTCGTATACATTGCCAAATTCTATTTTGAAAAATTTTAAATGTAAACTTTACTTTCAAGGACAGAATTTATTGACTTTCACACGATTTAACGGAGCAGACCCTGAAAATCAATCTAGAGGTCAGTTACCTACATTACGTGTATTGACTTTAGGGATGCAATTGACTTTTTAATTTTAAAAAAAACAATTATGAAAATAGTTATTCAAAATAAACTATCCTTTTGGATTTGTTTCCTTTTTATAGGATTTGCTTCGCAAAGTTGTGAAGAATTTGTAGCTGTAGATTTGCCTTCAAATCAATTGACGGGACCTATAGTTTTTGAAGATGAAGCTACTGCTGATGCAGCTTTGATTCACATTTACACCAAGTTGCGAAGTGAGCAGTTAGTTACGGGAACGTCTAATGGATTAAGTTGTTTACTAGGGAATTATGCTGATGAATTGGATTATTATGGAATAGGAGGTTTGCCCGCATTTGAGTTTTATCAGAATAATTTACTTCCATCTAATTCAACAGTAACGCTCACATGGAATGCTACTTATAATTTGATTTATGCAACTAATTCTATTATTGAAGGAGTTTCTAATTCAACAGGAATTAGTTTGAATTCTAAGGAGCGTTTATTAGGAGAGGCCTATTTTATTAGGGCTTATTTGCATTTTTATTTAGTTAATTTATATGGTGAGATACCTTACGTTATAACAACTGATTATCAAGTAAATAGTAATATAGAAAAATTAGCTGTAATAGATGTTTATGCTGCATTGACTACTGATTTGCAACAGGCTGTGACTTTGTTACCAGAATCCTATTTTGTACCTGAGCGAATTAGACCTAACAGAAGTGTAGCTTACGCTTTGTTATCGCGAATAAAACTTTACAGTGAGAATTGGTCACAAGCAGTTTTGTATGCAGATGAGGTTTTAAATAATACTTCGCTTTACACAATTGAAACCGATTTGAATTCTGTTTTCTTAAAGAATAGTGCAGGGACTTTGTGGCAGTTATTGCCCCAATTTTCAGGTTCCAACACTTTAGAAGCCCAAACATTTATATTTAGTAGTGGTCCGCCACCTTCTTTTGCGTTGACTTCATCATTACTTGCATCGTTTGAAACAGGAGATTTGCGTCGTGCGAATTGGATTGGAACGGTTACCGATGGTGCAGATAGTTGGTATTATGCTAATAAATACAAAGAACAAGGCAATACAGGTTCTTCAGTTGAATACTCAATTTTATTTCGAATAGAGGAGCTTTATTTAATTCGTGCCGAAGCTAAAGCGCAATTGGGTGATTTAGTAGGAGCGCAGGATGATTTGAATGTGATACGAAATAGAGCAGGACTACCTAACACAACAGCTGTTACTCAAGCAACTTTATTGAATGCAATTTTGGAAGAGCGAAATAGAGAATTTTTTACCGAGTTAGGACATCGTTGGTTTGATTTGAAACGTACTGGATTTGCATCTAGTGTTTTGAGTGTTAAACCGGGTTGGGATGCAAAAGATTTACTTTGGCCTTTACCCACTTCAGAACTACTATTGAATTCCAATTTATTACCACAAAATCCAGGTTATTAATGCAGTTACTACCTTAGATAATTAAGGGGGGCTGTTATGTAAAAGGTAAAAAGGGGTGGGTTAGGGGAATTTTAAAATAATAATTATGCGGTATTTTATATTATTATTTTTTATGTTGATAACGACCGTATTTTCGCAGCATAAAAAACAATTAACAGAAACGGATTATAGTTTGTGGAGTAAGTTTAATCAAACTTTAATGAGTTTAGATGGTCGTTGGGTAAGTTATGGGTTGGAGTATGAAAAAGCCGATACTCTTTTTTTAAAAAATACTACTTTCAAAAAATCGTTTTGTTTTCCAAAGGCAAATTGGGCTACTTTTTCATCAAAAAGTGATTGGTTTTCCTATTATAAAAAGGATAGTTTGTACTTGTTTGATTTAAAACAGGAACGAAAGCTATTTATAGATAAAATGATTGTTGATTATTTGTATTCGGGTGATGGTTCTTATTTGTTAGTTTTTAAAAAAGAAGAAGCGACTATTAATTTGCGGATATTAAACTTGAAAAACCAAAGTTCGGTTTTCATTTATGATATAGTTTCTTATAAAGTAAGTCCCGATGCCAAACGCATTGCTCTAGTTACTAAAGAAGGCTCATCACAAAGCGTTAAAGTTGTTGCATTGAAATCAACCCTAGCTGAGGTAATAGTTGTAAAGGATTCTTCTTACTTATATAGTTTTCTCACTTGGGATGTTTCAGGAACTCGCTTGGCTTTTTTTAAATTTGAACGAAATCTATCTAATGACTTGAAAAAACCTGTTGCGATTTGTTGGAGTACAGGATTCGATAAAAAGGTTAATAAATTTACTTTAGAAGCTTCGGAGACTTTGCTACCTAAAGGTTATGATTTGACCACTATAAATTTGTATTTACCTGAACAAAGTGATGCAGTATTGTTTACTTTACAGCAACCACTGGAAAATTTAGCAGCTGTATCCAATCAGGAGGTTCAAATATGGAAGTCGGGAGATTTGACAATTCCGCCAAAAAGTAATAATGATGCTTATTATCGTTCGTTGAACTGGTACAAATGGGATATCAAGTCGAATAGGGTATATGAGATTGAAGATTCCACACATCCGAATTCGATATTAACTGGAGATACAAAACATGCTTTGGTATACCATCCTGATGAGTTGGCACCCATTTATAAATGTAGTAATGAGTTGGTGGCACTATATGTAAAAAATATAGCTACTGGAGAGAAAGATTTATTATCTGACCGTCAGACCACATTAGAAAATCAGGTTCTTATTTCACCTACGGGAAAATACATTACTTATTTTAAAGACAAGGCTTGGTGGATTTATGATATTTATAAAAAAACACATTTGTGTTTAACATGTAATTTATCTTACCCTGTTCATCAAATTACCTATGATCGTGCTGGGCAGTTTCCTCCAACATATAGGACATCGTGGACAATGGATGGTTCTAAAGTTATTATACATGACCAATATGATGTTTGGTTGATAACGCCAAATGGTACTTCCAAAAAGCGTTTGACAAATGGTGCAGTTACAAAAACTATTTATCGCGTTTATGAGCCGTATTCACCTGCTTCACCTAATTACTATTCTTTTGGGTTTTTGTCAACAGTTCATGACCTTAAGCGTCCACTTTTATTACAAACTGTAGACGAAGAAACCTTTGCACAAGGTTTTGTCTTATTGTATCCGGACGGTGTTATTAAAACATTGTTTAAACGAGAGAGTAAATTTCATTTAGTATCAACAACAAAGGATTTTACATCTTTTTTGTTTTTAGAGCAAAATTTCAGTTTACCACCAAGGTTGTTTGTTGTGAATAGTGATGGAAGTGAACAATTAATACATCAATCGAATACACAACAAGAGACATTTGAATGGGGTAAATCAAGATTAGTAACCTATACCAATTCAAAAGAAAAACCATTGAAAGGAGCTTTGTTTTATCCTGAAAATTATGATGCCGAAAAAAAATATCCTTTGTTGGTAGTCATATATGAGAAAAAATCGAAAGAGGTTTTTGATTATTCATCCCCGACGGTTTTAAGTGATTGGGGTTTTACTATTTCTAATTACGTAAGTTCGGGCTATTTTGTATTATTACCAGATATAGCTTATGGGTTAAATTCACCTGGTGATGATGCATTGGATTGTGTTAGTGCTGCTGTTAATTCTGTTGTACAACAATATCCTATAGCTTCTGATGCTATAGCATTGCTAGGTCATTCTTTTGGGGGATATGAAACGGCTTACATTATGGGAAAATCGAAACTTTTTAAAACAGCAATTATAGGTGCTCCTCTTATTGATTTGCTCGATCATTATTTGACAATTGATGGTCATGGAAAATCTAATATGTGGCGTTTTGAGCATGATCAAATGCGAATGCCTATACCTTTTTATAGTAATGAATTTGAAAGGAATTCGCCTTTAAAAAATGTGCAGCATATTTCTTCTCCCATTCTAACATGGACGGGTAGTGGTGATTTACAATTGGATTGGAAAAATGGAATGAAATTGCATAATGCATTATGGCGTTTGGATAAAAAGAGTACTTTACTACTATATCCGGATGAAGGTCATGTATTAGCGGATAAAAAGAATCAAGAAGATTTGTCAAATAAAGTCAAGGATTGGCTGGATTATTATTTGAAAGGTAAAAGTAAAGCGAGCTGGATGGAGTAGGTGTTTTACTTGATGTTAGTTAAGGTAAAGGTGTCGCTTTTGCGACACCTTTTTTAATGATTAAGGTATTTTGTAAAGTACCTTAGAACAAGTAAGATCGTTTGGATTTACTTTTCCATACGCTTGTCTTTCTTGTCCTAAGTGGAACATTGTGCACACAGGTCCTATTTCAGTTCTACAAGAAACTGAAACATTACAAGGTGTTGGATAATTAATCCAACCTGTTTCTGGAGCTAAAACTTTGTTGTCTGCTTTTTGCGATGCAAAAGCTCCCACAATTGCCAAAGCAAAAACAGCTATTGGCAAACCGAATTTTAAAAACTTAGTTCTCATAATGTATAAAATTATAGTTGTGATCTACTCTGTTAACAGGTTTTCGATCTTCCCCTGAAACTGGCCAAGTATGTTTTTATTATTTTATTTTGAAGTATTTTGGTTTTAATTTTGTAACAATAAGATGCTTATTGGTTAAACCAATTAGGAGGTTATTATAAATTTTAAATGTTTTTATTTCTTCATTGTTGTAGTGGTAGAAGTAAAAACTGAATTCGTAAGTTCTTTTTTCAATATCATATACATCTATAATACTAGCTTGTTTGGCAATGATTTCGGATTCATACTTTCCAAGTCTGTCAGATTTGATAAATATGTATTTGCCAGATGTTGCAGCGTATATGTTAATTGTATTTGGTTGCTTTGCTAATTTTTTTTCTGTGTTTTCCTTTGTGTA
>JAHRWO010000163.1 GCA_019105125.1 Flavobacterium sp. | reverse complement strand
GTTTCAGGTTTCAAGTTTCAAGTTTTTTAACTCTCAACTCCAACTTCTAAATTCTAAATTCTAAATTCTAAATTCTAATTTAATGTTACCAATCTATCCACACTCCAAGCTTCCGGTTTATCGCTGAATAACGTTTTAGTATAGCTCCAAACGCCATCAAACAAAGCTGACTTTCTGTAATTTTCTAACGCTTCTTCGTTTTCCCAATAACTGTAGGTGAAGAAAATGCGTTTGTCGTTTTTGTCTTGATACAATTCTAAGAAACGGTTTCCTTCGAAGTTTCGTATGTGGTGTTTCACTTCTTCAAAATTATTTAAAAAAGCTTCGATTTTATCTTCGTGAAAACGCATTTTTACAATTCTTATGAACATATTTTATTTGAATTTAATGGATACCGTATCTCTAAAATGCAATCCTAACAAGGTCGCAGCCGAGCCTACTGTTTTAGGATTACTCTTATATATGGCAATTTCTAAATAGCCGTTTTCATTGAATAATGCTAAGAAATCACCTTCTAAATCTTTTAATTGTTTTACATCAGAAACCGGAAAGTCGGAGTAGCTTTTGTGCAAACGACTGAACTTCTTGTTTTTGATTATGATTTCGAATTTTCTTCCTCTGATGGTTTCGTTGAATTGTCTTTGTGAAATATTAGTAACGCAATTTCCAAACGAATCGATATACACAATTTGTCCTTTAATTTCGCTTAAATCATCCGTAATCGATGAAGTCAATACACTTACCGGTTTCAACGATTGAATTTCCTTACCAATTACATTCAACAAACCACCTCGTGCAATATGACAGGCCACGGCTACGAAAACATCCATATCGCTTGCGTCAATATTCAATCTGTCGTGGATGGTAATGGCCACCATTTTCTGTGGAATTTTCTTCTGAATCAAAGAATTTAAAATTCCGTTATCGGCACAAATGAAGTAATGATCGTCCCATTGCATCGCAATATGTTGGGTATCGCCCACGCGTTCACTATCTACTCCTATGATATGAATCGTGCCTTTTGGAAAGTTTCGATAAGCGGCTTCTATACAGTAACTCGCCTCTAAAGTGTTAAACAAATCAATCTCATGCGAAATATCTACAATAATCGCTTCTTTGTGTTCCGACAATATTTTGCCTTTCAAAGCGCCTACGAAGTAGTCTTTGTGTCCAAAGTCGGTAGTTAAAGTAATTATTGACATTTTTTTGTTTATAACTTATTTGAAATCCAACAGTAGTTTTTACTAAATTTGATTGCAAAGCTACTATAATTTTAGCGTTCCAAAAATAATTAAAAAAAGAAAGCCTTTGAACGAAAGAATCATTGAATTAGTCGACATTGCTCCAAAAGAATTTTGGGGTGCGCAAGACGCTCATCTTGAAACTATTAAGAAGTATTATCCGAAACTTAAAATTGTAGCAAGAGGAACAACTCTTAAAGCTTATGGTGAGCCCGAAATCTTGGATGAGTTTGAAAATCGCTTTAAAAGATTGATGCATCATTTTACCCGTTATAATAGTATTGACGATAATGTTATATTGCGAGTTTTAGAAACGAGTCATCAACATGATGCCGAACACATGCACGAACGAGATAAAATTTTAGTGCATGGTGTAGGAGGAAAGTTAATCAAAGCCATGACGCCTAATCAACAAAAATTGGTCGATTATGTGCATAAAAACGATATGGTTTTCGTTATCGGTCCAGCCGGAACTGGAAAAACTTACACTGGAGTTGCGATGGCAGTAAAAGCCTTGAAGGAAAAACAAGTCAAGCGTATTATATTAACGCGTCCAGCAGTAGAAGCAGGAGAGAACTTAGGATTTCTTCCCGGCGACATGAAGGAAAAGTTAGATCCTTATATGCAACCCTTATACGATGCTTTGCGCGATATGCTACCACCACAAACTTTAGAAGATTATATTTTAAAAGGTATTATTCAAATTGCACCGTTAGCTTTTATGCGCGGACGAACGTTAGATAACGCTTTTGTAATATTAGACGAAGCACAAAATACCACACATTCCCAAATGAAAATGTTTTTAACCCGTATGGGGAAAAATGCTAAATTTATTATCACGGGCGATCCAGGTCAGGTTGATTTACCAAGAAGAACGATTTCAGGATTGAAAGAAGCGATTTTAGTATTGAAAGATGTGGAAGGCATCGGAATTATTTACTTAGATGACAAAGACATCGTGCGTCACCGTTTAGTGAAGAAAATTATTGATGCGTATAAGAGTATTGAGAATAATGATTAGATAAGTGTTTAGAAAATAAACTACTTATAATTTAAACCTCTCGAATTCGAGGGGTTTATTTTTTTATTCCTATTCCTCAAAAATGAGAACCTTATAAAAGTTAAAAAAATCTTATAATTCGACCTTTTAGAAAATAAAACTCCGCTTTTCTTCGTTCCAATTATAACCTTAAAAATTTACAAGTATGAAAAAAGTTGTTTTGTTTTTAGCCACGTTATGTTATGGTTTAAGTTATGCACAAGATATTCCAGAGGTAGATATTACCACAAAGAATTCTTGGTTTAAAGCAGGATTAACTGCTGGTGTGCCTATGGGAGATGCAAAAGATATTTCGTCTTTCAATGTGGGAGTGGATGTGAGAGGGCAATATTTGTTCAATCCGCATTTTGGAATTGGTATTGCTTCTGGGTATAATCATTTTTTTGGAAAAGATGAGGTTGATGATTTTGGAGTGATTCCATTAGCTGGTTTTGCTCGTTACTATTTTCAAACCGAAGGCGTTTTTGTAGGAGCCGATTTCGGTTACGGATTCCTAACTAACGTTGATAATTCAGGCGGATTGTATATTAATCCACAAATCGGATATCACAACAAAAAATGGAATATCTACGGCTATTACCAAAATACCTTTGCCGAAGACATCGCTATTCGTTCTTTAGGAGTCGGAGTAACGTATAACATTATGTTTAAATAAATTTTCGTGATGATTAATTTTCGTCATATCGATATTACAAAGAGAAGTTCAAAAGAGCTTCTCTTTTTTTATAAAATCATTTTTTGAAAGAAAATAAATAGTTTACTTTTGCACCACACAAACAACAACACAACACAATGAATACAATTACGACTACCAATTTCAATTTTCCAGGTCAAAAATCGGTGTACCGTGGAAAAGTTAGAGAAGTTTACAATATCAATGATGACTTATTAGTGATGGTCGCTACCGATCGTCTTTCGGCATTTGATGTGGTTTTACCAAAAGGAATTCCTTACAAAGGTCAAAT
>JAHRWO010000129.1 GCA_019105125.1 Flavobacterium sp. | reverse complement strand
CCAAAAGAAGCCAATCCTACAATAACATCTCCAGCTTGAATATTTGCGTTATCAATTACATCCGCACGTTTCATGCGAGCCGTAACGGTTGAATCTACGATGATAGTTCGAACTAAATCACCCACATCGGCAGTTTCTCCACCTGTTGAATGAATGGTAACTCCGTGATTTTTTAACTCTGAAATTAGTTCTTCCGTTCCGTTGATGATGGCTGAAATAACTTCACCTGGAATTAGATTTTTATTTCTTCCGATAGTAGAGGAAAGTAGAATATTATCGGTTGCTCCGACACATAATAAATCATCGATATTCATGATTAAAGCATCTTGAGCAATTCCTTTCCAAACCGAAATATCGCCTGTTTCTTTCCAATATAGGTAGGCTAAGGAAGATTTGGTTCCAGCGCCATCGGCATGCATAATGATGCAATATTGGTCGTCATTAGTTAAATAATCGGGAATGATTTTACAAAATGCTTGAGGAAATAAGCCTTTGTCGATGTTTTTGATAGCTTGGTGCACATCTTCTTTAGAAGCCGAAACTCCTCTTAAATTGTAGCGTTTGCTCGTATCAGAACTCATGAATGTAGTGTGTTGTTGTTGTGGCGCAAAGATAGTTCTAAAATTTAGAATTTAGAAATATGAATTAGAATTTGTTACAATTTTACAATGTAATAGCTTTCTGCGAATTCTGATACATGATTTGGAAATAAAATATTTTCAATTTTATAAGTAATAAAGCATTCTTCTGGTATTGATGCTACATCGTACGAAATGCTTATTTCATTTGTTTGAAATGTATTAGGATTGTTCAATTTCACTACAATAATATTTCTAGAGGAATTAGAAACGGCTGGGAAAATTTGTATCACGTTTACATTCTCTATAAATCGTGTAGGAACTATAAGTTCATTTGTATCTTGAACTATTACTTGCTGAGCTGTATATGTATTATTTTGAAAAACATTTTCTCCCGAAGTAGCATCCGTGATTTCAATAAAAAAAGATGCGGGTACTGCTTTATCTCCTTCCGCGCAATCATCGTTACAACTACTTAAAGAAATTATTAGGGTTACACAAAATAAAATTAATACGCTTTTCATTACTTTTTACTTAAAATTTCTATTTCTACTCTTCTGTTAGCAGCGGCTTTTTCTGCAGTTTCCTCTGGAATTGGATATAGCGGTTGCGTAACACCAAATCCTTTAGTTTGAATGCGATGTTGCGGAATTCCTTTGAAAACTAAAAATCGCTTGATTTGTTTGGCACGGTCTAAAGATAAATTTCTGTGATCCTTATCGATACAACAAATATGGCCTTGAATTTCAATTTTTAAATCGGGATTATTTTGCATTACAAACAACAAATCATAAAGTGCTCCTTGAGATTCGGGCACAGTAGCAAAAGTATTTTGATAAAAATTGATGTTTTTTAATATGATTTTTGTGCCCACTTTGGCTAATTTTACTTGTTCAGCAAGTGGAGCATCATCTGGAATTAGCACTTCTGGTTCTTCAATTTTGATTCCTAAAACTTCATTTTCCTTAGCTAAATCTTTTTCTAAAAGGTAATGAATAATAGCTTTACGATTTTCTGCTTTATTGGCAGAAGTGGCTCCTTTTTCGCCTAAAGAAATACTTTTAAAATCGGGTCTGATGTTTACTTTTCCTTTGATTTGGTTGTAGATAAAACTTACTCTTTTTTGCGATAAGGTATCATTATAGCCCGAGCTTCCCACCTCATCTGTTGAACCTGTGATGGAAAGAATTTTTGAAGTGCTATTTTCAACAATCCATTTTTGGAGTTTGGCTGCTTCAGTTTTGTTCAATTCAAACTTGTTGTTGTCAAAATAAAAAACGGCTTGCTCTTGTGAATAAGCAAAACAGCATAGCCAAAAAAATAGTATTGAAAATACAGATTTCATTTTTTTTTCTTTTTACGAAATAACAACAAATTAATCACATACAAAAGTGTGCCAAAGTTATTTTTTAGTTTTGGCGTTTAAAATATTGGAAGGGAGAACCTAATTAAAATAAATTTGTGCAAGTATTTTCTAATAAAATTAGATTATTGTAATTCATATAATTTAATAGTGAAACATCGATAAAAGCGACCAATAAAAAAGTATAAATTAAAAATGATTTTTAGGTAATAAATATTACAAACGCGTTATAATAAATTCAGATCTTCGGTTGGCTTGGTGCTCTTCTTCTGAGCAATTTGATTTTTTGTTGCCTTCGCATGCACAATCATTTACCAATCTTGTTTCACCATATCCTCTTCCCGTTAATCTTGCCTTATCGATTCCTTTTGAAACCAACCAAGCTATTGTAGATTTAACCCTTCTGTCGGATAATGCCATGTTGTATTTGGCCGATTGACGACAATCAGTATGAGAACGTACATCAATTGTCATAGTTGGATTTTGTTGTAAAACATCTAAAATTTTGGCCAATTCAATTTCGGCTAATGGTGTAATATCTGATTTATTCAAATCAAAATAGATTTGTTTGATTTCTAATACCTTTTCAAGTCCTTGTCCTACTATATAAGGATTAATGATTTTTTGAAGTTCCACTTTAACAAAAGTTTCGCCACTTTCACCTACTTTAGTGGTAGGAAGTTCCTCTATTTTGTATTCTAACTTTTCGGTTTTTATGTAGTATTTATTTTCGCAAGTTATCTTACCAAAATTAAACGTACCATCCGCTTTAGTTGTTATTTCTGAAATGATTTTGAAAGCATCATCCATCAAAAAAAACTTGGCTCCAACAATTGGTGCAGTTGTTTCTTTATCAATTACAATTCCAGAAAGAGTTTGTTCACAAATTAAGCGCTTAATTTCAATGAATTTATATAAGTCATCTCCTCCTTTACCACCTTCTCTGTTAGAGGTGAAATATCCCATTCTCGTTTGATCATTGATTAAAAATCCGAAATCATCTTTTGGACTATTAATAGGTTCTCCAACATTTTGTACGTTTTTAAATGTTCCATCAGCCGACAATTGAGCAACAAAAACATCCAAACCTCCAAGTCCGGGATGACCATCAGATGCAAAGTATAATTCGCCTTCAGAGGTAAACATAGGGAAGGTTTCTTTACCTTCGGTATTGATCGCGTCTCCTAAATTAACAGGAGTTCCAAAACTTCCATCTAGATTTATAGTCACTTTAAACAAATCAGACTTGCCTTTTGTACCGGGCATATTTGAGGAAAAATATAAAGTTTTCTCATCTGGACTCAAAGCGGGATGTGCCACACTATATCCATCACTACCAAAAGGTAATTCCGTAATATTTGTCCACTTATCTCCTTCTAGAGTAGCTTTATAAATTTTTAATAAATTAGAACGATTGCTGTCTTCACCTTTTTTTCCATTTAAATAATTATTTCTCGTAAAATAAACGGTTTTCCCGTCTTTAGTAAAAGTAGGAGTTGATTCATGATAACGCGAATTAAGATGCTTTGTAAATTTTGTTGGATTAGAAAGTAAACCATCATTTCCGGTAGTAGCTGCATACAAATTAGTAAAGCTTTCTCCTGTCCAAGAATGTTTTCTTTTTACAAAATTACCTGTATCTCTTGCTGTTGCAAAAACAATTTTATCCTTATAAAACGATGCGCCATAATCGGAATATTCCGAATTGATTCCGGCATTCTCTATGGTAAATCGTCCTGAATTTTTCTTTATAATCTCTAAATAATTTTTTTGAGCCATATCGAGTTTAGCACGCATTTCATCTGCTCGTTTTTGGTCGAAGTGATTCATGATTTCATCTGCTCTTTGGTAATCTTTTATAGCTTTCAAAGATTGTGCATAGCGATAATAATATTCGGGTGCAATGTCTTTAGAAAAATCAAATAATTTCCCATACCATTTAGCTGAGTTATCTAAATCAGATTTAAAATAATAAGAATTACCTAACTTTTCTAAAATATTCTGATCTACATACCCTTTCTCAACAATACGTTCATAGGTTTTAATAGCATCATAGTAAGAATAACTATCATATTGTTTATCTCCCAGTTTTTGGGTATTTTTTTGCGCAAAAACGTTTAAGAAAGCAAAGCAAAAAATTATAAAATATAAAATTCTATTGTTCATGTTGTTTTTTTTAGAAGAATCTTGGTGATACCATTCGGGTTTGATATTTAAATAATTCAAAACGCAAGAATATTTCGTGAGATCCAGAATTGTAATTGGCTAATTTGGTAGTTTCTAAGTCATAACCATATCCTACGTAAATTTCATCCGTGATTTGGAATCCAACCATTAGACTCATAGCAGTACTCCATCTCCAAGCAGCACCCAAAACAAATTTATCGTGAATTAAGAAATTTCCTGAAAGATCCACTTGTAGCGGAGCACCCTGTACAACTTTTCCCAAAAATGCTGGTTTAAATTTTATGCTTGGTGACAAATCAAATACATATCCTCCAATTAAGTAAGTATTCATCTTTTCATTGTAAACGGCCACGTTATTATCATTATAGCGTTTATTTTCCAGAAGATTTGGCACAGATAGTCCTACATATAATTTATGAGAATGAAAATATACTCCGGCTCCAATATTAGGAGAAAAAACGTTGTTAAAATCTTGTAACATTGGGTCACCTTGATTTGCAGGATTTAACTTTGAGGGATCCAAATTAAACAAATCAGCACTTCCTTTGACTCCAAACGATAATTTATAATTTTCAGATGTATTAATAGTGTAAGAAACATCAACTGAAATCATATTTTCGGTTGTAGGACCAATTCGATCATTTACAAATGAAACCCCATATCCTAAATTCGAATTTTCAATCGAAGAGTTAATAGATACAGCATTTGTTACAGGAGCGCCATCCAAACCTACCCACTGAGTTCTATGCATACCAAAAAAACTCATCACCCCTCGTGATCCAGCATAAGCAGGATTGATGTTGATCGTATTATACATATATTGCGTATACTGAGCATCTTGCTGCGCATTACTAACAAAACTGAATAAAACTAAAACAAAAATTAAAATTCTTTTTCTCATCTATTTTAAGTATTTTAATGAATTACCAAGGATGAGGACCCCCACGGTAATTGTTTATTTAGATAAATATAAAAAGTCAGTTTTTTGATTTGAATTTCCGCTCGAATCTGTATAGCTTAAAATGTAATAATAAGTTCCGTTAGGAATTCCTCAGATGTTCTGATTGTAACTCTACCTTCAGAGTATTCATTGAAACAAACGCTCGAGTTATTGTATCCCGAAACTTCGTAAACCTTAACACCCCACGTTTATATATTTCTAACGTATTGTTTTCATAACATTCAATACCACTAATGTAAAAATAATCATTTAGACCATCATCATTTGGTATTCTACATTAAATATTTCTATAGAACATTGTTTAACAATAACTATAATTAGATTATTTGTTCCTATTTCTGTTCCTGATACATCTGATGAATTTAATATCTCACAAACTTGATACATCAAAGTTTATTTGCCTGCTGGAGTTCCTGCACAATAATCTCTTAAAACTGGATAATAAACATCAACTGTGTTTAATATTCCTACCAAACTACCTATTGAAATTTCAATTGTATCAAAGGATTAATTAGTAACAAAACCAACCACATAATCACCAGTTCCATTTAACAAACATACCCCTAATAAAGAATTTTCTGAAAAACTGTCCTGTAAACTACAATTCAAATAAGTTCTAACTGACAATGAGTTAATTAGATTAACATTCAAAGCACTTGTCGGAGCTATTCTATAACCAACAAATTTTCCACCAGTATAATCAATATTAGTATCAGTTACTCTAAATTTCACAGCACCTGCAACTCCTAGAGGAATAGAAGCTGTGGCGTAATTATTTAAATTAACATCTATAAGATTTGCAGTATTACTTGCGGAACACAATGCACAAATTCTATTTCAGAACTAACCGCGGTCAAATTCCCAAAAGTAGAATTTATAAAGGGAATAGGTACTTCTGAATTACATTGAGAAAATGAAAGACTAGAATTGATTAGGAATAACAAAACTACACTTAACTTTAAAAAATGAATTAAGTGTAATGATTTAAAATCTTTCATACATACTAATACATGTAAAGAATTGAAGTAATTTTTAATCATATTTAGCGGGAAGGAATAAAATTAAACCATACTAATTAATCAATACTGATTCATATTTTTCTAAAAAATCAAGAATTAAACATTAATAACATATTATTTTAACAATATAAATAAAAAATATAAACAAATTAACAAGTTAAACACAAAATCTTACAATAATATTTAAAAAAATATATTTGCGTTAAAACTTTGAATAAATATCTTTGAATAAATAGTATTAAAAATTTCAAAGAAAGTCAAAGTAGATGTTTTTTTAAATTAAATTTTCAATAATAAATTTATAAAACATTAACTTTCATTTAAAATTTTTTCTTAACTTTTGATTAAAATTTTAAAGAATTCAAAAAAGACTAATACTTTTATTTACCAAATTAGTTGAATTTACTGATAATAATTTCAATTTTACTATTAAAATTCAATCAAAATAAAACTAAAATTTAAAGGATATAGCAATGGTTTGTAATGAAAATAATCATAGGGACTTATTTTTTATAAAACGTTCACTTCTCAACATTTTGATTCTAATAGAAAAAAAGTTAACCTAGGTCTAAACTAAATTCCTAAAAAAAGACAATAAAATGCCATTGTTTTCTTTTTCGGGAGTAAATATTTCTAAAATACTTGGCTTCTCATTATTTTGTAAGAAAAGTTGATATTGTTCAATTAGCGAAATTTGATCATTAGCTTTAAAGTAATCGAAATCGTACATGTTAGCTAAATGAAAAGCATTTAAATCATGAGAAGTTTCAAAAAAAATATTAAAAGTTTCGGTTTCTTGATGTCCTGGTAAAATTCTAAAAATACCGCCACCGCTATTATTCAACAAAATAATTTTGAAATTTTTGGGAATGTAATTGTTCCACAAAGCGTTACTGTCGTATAAAAAACTAATATCGCCTGTAATTAAAACAGTTGGCAAAGTTGAAGCCACTGCTGCTCCTATTGCTGTAGAAGTACTCCCATCAATTCCACTCGTACCCCGATTACAAAAAACTTGAATAGTTGGGTCTAAATCAAACAACTGCAAATATCGTATTGCTGAACTATTACTAACTTGCAATTGAATATGTTGCGGTAAATTTTGACAAATAAAATTAAATACTTTAAAATCTGAAAAAGATATTTTAGAAACATATTCTTGATGCTTCTCTACTCTATTATTCCAAATACTAACTGTATCAAATTTATAGGAACTTTCTACAAAGGGAACATTTAAAATCTGCTCAAAAAAGGGATTAATACTCGATTTAAAATGATATGATAATGCTCCAAAAGTATCATACGCACGTAATTCGTCTACATGCCAATGATGTGCTGGTTTGTATTTTCGTAAAAAAGCTTTAATACGTTTCGATACGACCATTCCTCCAAAAGTTAAGAGAATTTCTGGTTGAAATGCTTTAAAATCATCCTCGGTGAATGGTGTAATCAAAGTATCAATCTGATCGATGAAAGTGGGATGATGTAAATTGGATGTTTTTTCAGTCAAAACCACCACACTTGGGTCAGTAGCTAAAACATCTAAATATTTTTGCGCTACTGAATTCGGGAATAACTCTCCTACTAAAACCAATTTCTTAGTCGCTTTATTCCATGTTTCTACAGTTGAATTCCCTAAAGAGAACGTTTTGTTTTCAGTATTAAAATCAACAATTTTGGGTTTCACTAGTAATTCGGGAACGGTTTCGTACAAAGGTTCTTCGAAAGGGGCATTGATATGAACAGGCCCTTTTTGGGTAGCTGCAACATGCAAGGCCATTTGAATGAGATTGTCGTTTTCAACCGATATATCTTCGCGCAGGTTAGCATTATAAAGGCTATGATTTCCCAGAACGTTTTCCTGACGAATGGTTTGACCGTCGCCAATATCAATTTTACTTTGAGGTCTGTCTGCCGAAATTACCACTAAGGGTATTTGGCTATAAAACGCCTCTGCCACCGCTGGATAATAATTTAACACAGCAGAACCTGATGTACAAACAACAGCTACAGGTTTTTTAATTTGTTGCGCTATCCCAAGTGCAAAAAAAGCAGCACTACGTTCATCTGCAACACTATAACATTTAAAAAAGGGATTATTAGTAAATCCAATAGTCAAAGGTGCATTACGTGAACCAGGAGAAATTACGATATGTTGTACTCCTTTTTGTTGGCAAATGGAAATAATACTTTGCGCCAAAGGAATTTTAGGATACATCATTTTTTTGTAAAATAATAGAACTACAAAGTTACAAACTTGAAAAGGTTTTTAGTACTTTTACTTAATAATTTCTTTATAAAAATGGAGATAAAAATTAGAGACTATAAAACAATAGACTGCCCGTCGATTTTAGCAATCATTAACGATGCTATTCTTAATTCGACAGCTTTATATGATTACCAACCCCGAACCTTAGCAACTCAAGAAGCTATATTTGAAGAAAAACTTGAGAAAGGATTTCCTGTAATAGTAGCCGAAATGAACCGTGAAGTTGTGGGTTTTGGTTATTACAATGAATTTCGATTCAGAGAGGCTTATAAATTCACCGTAGAACATTCGGTTTATGCCAACAAGAATTACATCGGAAAAAGCATCGGAAAACTACTACTAACCGAATTGATAAAAAGAGCCAAAACTCAAAACCTACATACTATGATTGGTGTTATCGATTCTGAAAACAAAAATAGTATCGATTTTCATAAGAAGTTTGGCTTTGAAGAAGTTGGGTTTATAAAAGAATCAGGATATAAATTTAACCGATGGCTACATTCTGTTTTTGTACAAAAAATGCTTTAAAATCAGTCGCAGTGCTCAGTCGCAGTTAACCTATACTGAAAACTGCGACTGAAAACTGAATACTAAATTATTTCCCTTCAATCCAATTCACGATTTCAGCATCGGTTGGTAATGTTCTTGGCGAAATTACTTTTGCTAATTCACCTTTTTCATTGATTAGGTATTTTTGGAAGTTCCATTGCACTTCGCTGTCTTCTAATCCGTTTTTGGCTTTTTGGGTTAAAAATTGGTATACGGGATGCATGTCGCTTCCTTTCACCGAAATTTTAGCCATCATAGGAAATGTTACACCGTAATTTTTTTGGCAAAATGTTGCAATTTGTTGATTACTTCCTGGCTCTTGCGCTCCAAAATTGTTTGCTGGAAAACCAACAATTACAAAGTTTTTGTCTTTGTATTTTTCGTAAATGGCTTGTAGTTGTTCGTATTGTGGTGTTAAACCACATTCTGAAGCGGTGTTAACAACTAAGATTTTCTTTCCTTTTAGTGTTGAAAAATCGAATGAATCGCCACTCAAATCTTCTACTTTAAATTGATAAATGGTTTCTTTTTTCATAGATGTTGTTACTTTGGTAGACATAACATCTTTATTTTGTGCCAGATTTTGACAACTAAAGAAAAAACTAACTAACGTTACTAAACTTACAATTTTTCTCATTTTTTTATTTCAAAGTTAAATTTTAAATTAAGTTTAACATGCTAAACATAAGTTAAAAATATATTTTGTTGTATTTTGTCATAAATTAAAGTCTATGCGAAACAGAACTATTACATTATTTGAATTCGGCAATGAAAACGAAAAACTTATAAATTTTAGCAATCATTGGGCAACTGAAATTAAAAGTAATTTATTGCTATTACATCAAACCGATCGATTGATTCCTTCTTTTACTGATTCTGAAACCAAAAGAGGAATTTTAGAAATTGAAAAAAAAGAAGCAATATCAAAAATCAATGAAATTATCAATCTGAATCAATACAATATAGCGTGTGAAATTACTGAAAAAAATTTGGTAAATTACATTGAAAGCATTCAGGATTCACAAATATGTGATTGGATAATTGCTAAACAAAAAGAAAAAGAGGATTTCGAAAGTTTTTTTTCGAAAAGTACTATTTTAAAAATTATTGAAGAAACAAATTCTTTACTAGTTGCTTTGCCTGAAAATTTTAATTATGAAATTCCCAAAACCCTATATTTTGCAACACATCCAAAATTTGAAATCAATCACAAGCAAGTTGAGCAAGTGCTCGAGTCGTTGAAAAATAAAGTCAATAAAATTGTTTTTTTTACTCACGTTGAAAATGAAGAAAATTATTTTAAAATTGAAAATCATTTAAAATCACTCAAAGATTTATACCAAAAATGTAATTCGGAAATTCTAATCGTAAAAGGAGATTTCTCCAACTCCGACTTTAAAAATCAAATTGATTTTGAAAGCAGTTTTTTAGTAGTTCAAAAAGGACCAAGAAATCTTTTTGATCTTTTTTTTCGAAAATTATACATTGATGATTTAGTCAAAAAAGCAACTTTTCCATTAATAATAATTCCAAAATAACAACTATGAATTTAACTATAGAAAATTTTTTATTTGTAGGTTCTTTACTTTTATTAATTAGCATTTTTGCGGGTAAAACTTCATATAAATTTGGAGTTCCTACCTTAGTCTTATTCTTGGCCATTGGAATGTTATCTGGATCTGAAGGAATTGGCGGAATTCACTTTGACAATCCAGAGTATGCTCAGTTCATCGGAATTGTTTCTCTTAACTTTATTCTATTTTCTGGAGGTTTAGACACTAACTGGACAGCTGTCAAACCTATTTTAAAAGAAGGTTTGGTGCTGTCTACATTAGGTGTTCTTCTTACTGCTTTTACCCTTGGTGGTTTTGTTTGGGCAGTAACAGATTTTACAATTTTTGAAAGTTTATTATTAGGTTCAATTGTTTCTTCTACTGATGCTGCTGCTGTATTCTCCATTTTACGTTCCAAAAGTTTAGCTTTAAAACACAACTTAAGACCTACGTTAGAATTAGAAAGTGGTAGCAACGATCCTATGGCTTATGTATTAACCATTGCTTTTTTAAGTTTAGTAGTAAATCAAGACAAAGAAGTTTTCGATTTAATTCCGCTTTTCTTAAAACAAATGAGTATTGGTGCTGTAGCTGGATTACTTTTTGGAAAGCTCAGCAAATTAATCATCAACAAAATTAGCTTAGACTTCGAAGGTCTTTACCCAATTTTAGTCATAGCATTGATGTTTTTAACCTTTTCAGCAACTGACGCAATTGGAGGAAACGGTTTCTTAGCAATTTACTTTTGTGCCGTGTATCTAGGAAATCAAGATTTAATCCATAAAAAAGCGATTCTGAAAATGTTTGATGGTTTGGCTTGGTTGATGCAAATCGTATTGTTCTTAACCCTTGGACTGTTAGTATATCCGTCTCATGTTTATGATGTTTTTGGAATAGGATTATTAATCTCGTTATTCCTAATTCTCATAGCACGACCTTTGAGCGTTTTTATTAGTACAATTCCTTTTAAAATGCGATTAAAACAAAAATTATACATATCATGGGTTGGATTAAGAGGAGCTGTTCCTATCGTATTTGCCACCTACCCACTGATTGCCGGAATTGACAAAGCAGATATGATTTTTAATATTGTATTTTTCATTTCGCTAAGTTCAATTTTATTACAAGGAACTACTTTATCTACAGTAGCTAAATGGTTAAAAGTATCTATGCCGGAAAGTATAAAACCAATTCGACCTAACGAGGCGTTAATTTTAGATATTCCAAAAAACCACTTTGAACAAATTGAAATTTCATCAAATAGTAGTATTATTGGAAAAAAAATTGTCGATTTAGCTTTTCCTAAAACAGCAGTCATTACCTTGATTAAAAGAGAAAATAAATATCTCACACCAAGTGGAGCTACAATAATTAAAGAAAAGGATTTACTAAACGTCATTTCTTCCAATGAAAATGAAATGGAAAAAATTAAATCGATATTAAATTAAAAAACGAGGCTGTTCGATTATGAACAGCCTCGTTTTTATGCAAAATAATTACGAATATTATTTTTTACTTCTTGTAATACTTCTTGTATGGGAAATAAGCAATAGCCGAAATGATAGCTAAAACCAAGGCAATATAAATGTAATAAGTTACATTTTGCTTTTCTCCAGACGCATAACTATGTAAACCACTCAAGTGGAAATTTACTCCAAAATACGTCATAATAATTGAAGCAAAGGCAAATACACTCATTACATTGTAAATCCATCTACCACGTAAAGCAGGAACAAAACGAGCATGAATTACAAACGCATAAACCATGATACTGATTAATGCCCATGTTTCCTTTGGGTCCCAACCCCAATAACGTCCCCAACTTTCATTAGCCCATTGACCTCCTAAGAAGTTACCAATAGTTAACATTACTAAACCAACGGTTAATGCCATTTCATTAATGTAAGTGATTTCATCAATGCTTAATTTCATTCTTTCTTTATTTTTTTCATTTGTGAAAATCATTAAAAACAAGGCAACTAAACCTAAAACCATTGCTAAAGTAAATGGTCCGTAACTTGCCACAATTACGGCAACGTGAATCATTAACCAATACGAATTCAAAACAGGTTGTAAATTTCCTATGGTTGGATCCATCCAATTCCAGTGCGCAATCATCAAAATCATTGAAGTTACAAAAGCTGTTGAAGCAACAGTAAGTTTAGAATCTTTTCCAAAAGCTAATCCAAAAAACATGGTTGCCCAAGCTACATAAATCATACTTTCATACGCATCACTCCAAGGCGCATGACCTGAAATATACCATCTTACAATTAATCCCGCTAAATGCAATATGAAAAACACTCCTATCAATCCATGGAAACTATTTATAATCATTCGGATTAACTTAGAGTCTTTGAAAATTTGTACAATACAGAATGCTAACATTAAAACTCCAGCCAACATATACATATAATACAATCGTTTGAAAATATCGTATTTATTATATACAATTTCAGAGTTAATTTTACTTTCAGAAAGCATTACGGCTTTTCCGTATTTTTTTTGATATTCCGTTAATCCTTTTAAAAGACTATTCGGTAATTCATAATTTTTAGTTTGCGATGCCTTATCTAAAGCATTTAAATAAAATGGCATTACATTCTTAATAGAATCTAAAGCCGTATTTGTAGGTTCATTTACTTCAAGAAACGAAACCCATTTGTTCGATTTATCTCCTGGAACAGGAAATACTTTCAAAATTTGTCCGCTTAATGCCGAATATAAAAGATTAACTTTTTTATCTGCATCAATGAAGTCTTTTTGAAATTGATTTGGAACGGGTTCTTTGTAAGCTGTTTCTAAAAATTGAGCCAATTTATAATTTCCAGTTTCATCGAAAAAAGCCACTAATGGTGCATACTTTACATCTTTTTCAACGCCTATTAATTTTCGAATACTGTCATTTCCTCTTTTTAAATAAATTATTGGCAAAGAATACCAATATTGAGGATATTGAGTCATCGATAAAAAGGCCTGATCAGAATTCATACCTTCATATGTATCGCTTTTAGAAACTTTTCTCAATAATTCTGATGAAAAAGTATTGATAGGCTTCATTCGTCCATTATCTTGAATTACAACTTTTCCAAATTCTCTCGCGTGCTCCGGACTTACTTCATATTTTTTTAGAACCTTTAGAATTTCTGCTTTATTGGGTTGGTGATTGTGCTGTTGAGCAACTATAACCGATGAGAATAATATTAAAAGCAAAGACAGTACTTTAGCTTTTTTAATTTTAACTTTTTGTAATTTTTCTTTCAAACTACTAAAGCGACTTTTTTTAGTAAACAAAATTGCCATAAGACCTAAATACAATAAAAAGTAACCAATATAAGTTATCCAAGTACCCCAAAAATCATGACTTACCGATAATTGTGTTCCTTTTTCATCTGGATCAAAACCTGCTTGGAAGAAACGATAACCTTTGTAATCCAATATATGATTCATGTAAATACTATCTTTAAATTTTTTGTCATCTGCATCTGCAATTTCGATTTTACTCATAAATGCCGAATAGCTATTTTCAGTTCCAGGATATTTATCAGCAATAAAATCGTCTAACTTAACTGTAAATGGAGTATTGTAGATCTTACTTCCAAAGAAAAGTGTAAATTCTAAATTTCCAATTTTTACACTTTGAGGAATTCCTTGTTTCCCTCTTGAACCTACTAAGGTGATTAATTCTTCTTTACCTTGGGTTTTAATTTTAACTCGAAGCGCATCGTCGGTTTGTTTGTCTTTAAAATCGTTATTAGATTTAAAAGTTAATTCCCCTTTAATAGCTGACTCAGGAAAAACAAACTGAGCCTCACCAATTGTATAGAGAGAGCGAAGCATTAAAGGCTGTACCGAATCTTTAATCACTGCTCCTTTTAACTGATCAGCCATTCTCATGAAGTTACCTTCAAAAGGTGTTTGTATGGTGTAAGCCTCACCTATTTTTGTAATATTAATTGCACCCTGTGTAAACTTATTGAAAGCAAAAAGTACGTTATGCAAATTTTGAACTTCTCCTTCCTTTAAATAGTGTTCGTGACGAGTTCCCCCACTTGATTCTACCATTTTCAACATTAATTCACCAGTGGCAGAAGGAATAACTGTTTCAGTAGCATTCAAAATAAATTCTTCATGAACAACTTCAAAAGGAATACCACTAAAATCACCTGACATTGTAAAATCATTACTTGCAAAGGCATTTAAGAAACGATCTTCCTTAACTTCTGGCGCCAAATACAATCCTTTCTCAAAAGTTTTTCTTCGCATTTGACCTTCATGCTCACCATCTACTAAAATGGTTAGGTAAGGTTTGTCTGAATAAATCATATTGGAAGATTCACCTTCTCTAATTGGCATCATTCCTTCGTAACTAATATAACGCGTAACAAAAGCTCCAACGATAATTAGAATAAAAGAAAGATGTAAAATTAAAGTCGCCCAATTTTCTTTTTTATGTAATTGATAACGTTTGATGTTGCCTAAAAAATTGATGATAAAAAACACCATAATAACTTCAAACCAAACGGCATTGTAAACAATAACTCGTGCTGTATCAGTATTATAAGCATCTTCAATAAAAGTTCCAGCTGCCATGGCTACAGCAAAAAGAATAAACAAAACGGCCATTAAGCGTGTGGATGATAGCAGGGATAGTATTTTTTTCTCCATGAGATATATAGGAATACGTTTTTTTAAATTGGCACAAATGTACTCAAAAACAAAAACTTTTCAGCTAAGTTTAACAAAGGTTTGAGGAATTTATAACATTCTCATTTTAGTACAACATTTTCACCTCTTTGACATCAAAAAATTGAACAGAATCATCTTCCAACAAAACAGCTAATTTTCCTTCTTGTGTTACCTCTTGGATTTTACCAACAAAGCGATTTCCAGCAACCGATTCAAAAGCAGAAACTATATTTTTCTTAAACAAGATTTTATGGTATGCATCCCAAAAATGAGTTTCACCTAAAAAATGTAGCTGACTTAAATTGAATTCCAACTGATTTACAATAGAAATTAGCATCGTTTCTCTATCAAAAATTTTATTTTCTAACAAAAACAAAGAAGATGCTTGAGGTAAATTTTCGAATTGAGATTGATTTACATTCAAACCAATTCCGATTATCGATTGCACTTCTCCTGAATTTTTAAAGGTATTTTCAATCAAAATGCCACCTATTTTTTTATTTTCTGCCAAAATGTCGTTAGGCCATTTAATGACAAAATTTAAATTACTAACCAATTTTAATGCTTCAACAACACTCAAAGCAACCATAATATTCAAAGTAAACAAACTCGTAATTCCATCTACTTTCTGACTATATAAAACACTAAAAGTGAGATTTTTACCTGATTCAGAAACCCAACCTGATCCTCTTTGTCCTTTTCCTTCTGTTTGAGATTCAGTACTAACAACGGTAAAATTTTCGCAATTTTCTTGAGCTGAAAGTGCTTTTAAAAAATGGTTGGTTGAATCTATGGCATCGAGTTTGATTATTCTCATATTTCAATAACAAAATTTAATCTTATGTTAAGGTTCAAAAATAATCACAAAAAATGATACCTTTGCATAAAATCATAAATATTACATGACGAAAAAAAATACGAATAATGATGATTTATTAGCACTTATCATCAAAGGAATTGAAGACGTAAAGGGAAATGATATTAATATCCTTGATTTAAGGGAAATAGAAAATACGGTTTGTGATTACTTTGTAATCTGTAACGGTAATTCAAATACACAAGTTAATGCAATTGTGGGCTCGGTTCAAAAGGTGGTTTCAAAAGAATTAAAAGAAAAGCCATGGCATGTTGAAGGAGAGCAAAATGGCGAATGGGTACTTATGGATTATGTGAGTATTGTGGTTCACGTGTTCCAAAAACATATTAGAGAATACTACAACATTGAAAGTTTATGGGGTGATGCTAAAATTACAACCATAGATACTAATTACTAAAAATTTTATGGCACAAAATAATAATTCTGGCTTTAAGTTTAGTCCGTGGATGAGTATTGTTCTTGTCTTAGGGATTTTTTTTACAATAAGTATCGTTACACAAGGATTGGATTTAAGCAATCCAGCACCTACAACTTTATCAAAATTTTATCAATACTTAGATAAAAGTCAAGTTGATAAAGTGGTATTTAATAATACTAAAGCAACTGTTTTCTTAAAAAAAACAGCATTAACTGATAAAGCGCATGAAAAAGTAAAAAATGATGTACTTGGTAAATTGAATACCAAAGGACCTCATTATTTCTTTGAAATTGGTGACCTTAAAACCTTTCAAGAAAATCTTCAAAAAGCCTCTAACGAAGGTAAACTAAGCGAATACGAAAAAGAACCTGAAAGCATGTGGGGTGAACTCATCTCATTGCTTTTACCCATTGTGATTTTGGTAGGTTTGTGGATTTTCATGATGCGCCGAATGTCTGGTGGAACTGGAGGTGGTGGAGGCCAAATTTTCAATATTGGCAAATCAAAAGCGAAACTTTTCGATGAAAAAAATGACGTTAGAGTTACTTTTGAAAATGTCGCAGGTTTAGAAGGGGCTAAAGAGGAAATCCAAGAAATTGTTGAATTCCTCAAAAACCCTGAAAAATATACATCAATTGGAGGAAAAATTCCGAAAGGAGCATTATTAGTTGGACCTCCAGGAACCGGAAAAACTTTATTAGCTAAAGCCGTTGCTGGTGAAGCTAAAGTACCTTTCTTCTCATTGTCAGGTTCTGATTTTGTGGAAATGTTTGTAGGAGTTGGAGCTTCTCGTGTTCGAGATTTATTCAAACAAGCGAAAGAAAAATCGCCATCTATCATTTTCATTGATGAAATTGACGCTGTAGGTAGAGCTCGTGGTAAAAATAACATGACAGGCGCTAACGACGAAAGAGAAAACACGCTGAATCAATTATTAACTGAAATGGATGGTTTTGGAACCAATTCAAACGTAATTGTTTTAGCTGCCACAAACCGTGCCGATGTTTTAGACAAAGCGTTATTGCGTGCTGGTCGTTTTGACAGACAAATTTATGTAGACTTACCAGACATTAGAGAGCGTAAAGAAATCTTTGAAGTACATTTAAAACCTTTGAAAAAATCAGAGGAACTAGATACCGAATTCTTAGCAAAACAAACTCCTGGATTCTCGGGTGCAGATATTGCTAATGTTTGTAACGAGGCGGCTTTAATTGCAGCTCGTAAAGACAAAAAAGCGGTAGACAAACAAGATTTTCTTGATGCTGTTGACAGAATCGTTGGTGGTTTAGAAAAGAAAAATAAAATCGTTACTCCAGAGGAAAAACGTGCTATTGCAATACATGAAGCAGGTCACGCAACCGTAAGTTGGATGTTAGAACACGCTGCACCATTAGTAAAAGTTACGATTGTTCCTCGTGGACAAAGTTTAGGTGCCGCTTGGTATTTACCTGAAGAACGATTAATCGTAAGACCAGAACAAATGTTAGACGAAATGTGTGCTACCATGGGAGGTCGTGCTGCTGAAAAAGTAATTTTCAATAAAATTTCAACTGGAGCATTGAGCGATTTAGAGAAAGTTACGCGTCAAGCGAGAGCTATGGTAACGATTTATGGATTGAATGATAAGCTTGGAAACATCACGTATTACGATTCAACAGGACAATCTGACTATAATTTTTCAAAACCATATTCTGAAGAAACTGCTAAAGTTATCGATACTGAAATTTCTAAATTGATTGAAGAACAGTATGACAGAGCCATTCATCTTTTGGAAACCAATAAAGAAAAATTAGTTCAATTGGCTGATATTCTGATTGAAAAAGAAGTGATTTTCAAAGATGATTTAGAAAACATTTTTGGAAAAAGACCTTTTGAAAAAGAAACTGTTGCAACCCCTGAAAACACAACCGAAAACGCTGTATCAGAATAAGCAACTTATCAACAAAATAATATTAATAAAAATCTTAGTTCTTTATGTGTAGAACTAAGATTTTTTTTATCTTTGATTTTCACAGTTAAAAAACCTACTAAAGATACATGAGTCTTTTTAGAAAATTTTTTGGTTCATCATCAGACGAAGAAGACAATGACAAGAAACAAGAAGTCAAAAGTCCTTATACTCCTGATACTACTTTACCAATTGACGAACAATTTACTTTCAATTTCAAAGGAAATGGAGGTAAGTTTATTTATTGTGAAAATTTAGATGAAATTGCAGAGAATTTCGAAAATATATTAGCCGAGAATGATTGGTTTGAATGTAACGCACAATGTTTTGATAATCGATTGCTTTATTTACTTGACGACAACAAATTAACATACGACAATTCAACTCCTCCCGTTTTTTTCTTATCTTCTTGCGAAAATTTAATTGCGGATGAAGGCTCTATTCTTTTCTCTTCCAATCAATTTAAACATTTTAAACCAAATGAATTGCCTACGAATATGATTGTTTTTGCTACCACAAGCCAAATTGTGAATAGCAAAAGTGATGGATTGAGGCGAATTAAAAGTGCTCACGAAAAAAATTACCCTTCTAATATTACCACCATAAAATATTTTGAGGAAGTAACCGAACAAGATTTTCTTCACTACGGAAGTTGCCACAAAAATCTTTACCTACTTCTTTTAGAAGATTTATAATAATGAACGAAACGCTAAAAAGAGCATTATCTGGAGCCGTTTATGTTTTATTACTGTTAGGCTGCATTTCTTATTCTAGAGAGGGTTTAGCCATTCTTTTTGGAGCCTTTTTGGTGATTGGAGTTTATGAATTCTGCAAAATGTGCGGATTAAATTTTTACGTAAGTATTCCCATTGCAGCTAGTTCCTATTATTTCTTTTGGAATAAAAATTCAGACATCAATTTAAATACTGCTTTAACAGCTATTTCTATTGTAACTTCTATCAAATTATTACTGTATTTATTCAATGCGAACAAGTCTAATTTTAAAATTTATACGAGATACTTTCTGTTGTTTGGCTATGTAATTCTTCCTTTTATTCTAGCAAATTATGTAGCAATGGGAGTAAAAGGCTACAATCCGAAAATTTTAATTTCAATTATTATTTTAATTTGGACAAACGATACATTTGCTTACTTGGTTGGAAAAAACATAGGAAAGAACAAACTATTCCCAAGCGTTTCCCCTAAAAAAACCATCGAAGGTTTTGCTGGCGGATTAGTTTTTACCGTAATCGTTGGTGCTTTGTTAGCTAATTATTACATTATGGCATCAACCTTATACATTTGGATTGTAATTGCCGCTATCGTAAGCATTTTCAGCACATTAGGCGATTTAATCGAATCAAAATTAAAACGTGTTGCTGGGATAAAAGATACAGGAAATATCATGCCCGGACATGGAGGTATTCTAGATCGACTAGATAGTATTATATTTGTAATTCCTTTTATTAATTTATTTTATTTAATTTTATACTATGTTTCATAAAGAAGGCGCTAAAATCATTCTAATTACCCTACTATTAGTTGTTGGGATTATTTTCTTAACCGATGCATTTGTTTCAATAAATTGGTTACGAACTGCTTTGTATTTGTTTGCATTGGTAATTTTAGTCTTGGTTTTACAATTTTTCAGAAACCCAACTCGTGTTGCTGACAATAGTGACAATCATATTTTAGCTCCAGTTGATGGAAAAGTGGTAGTAATTGAAGAAGTTTTTGAACCTGAATATTTCAAAGACAAACGTTTGATGGTTTCTATCTTCATGTCGCCTATCAACGTTCACGTTACTCGTTATTGTGTAAACGGAATTGTAAAATATAGCAAATATCACCCTGGAAAATACTTAGTAGCTTGGCATCCAAAAGCAAGTGAAGAAAACGAAAGAACTACCGTTGTAATCAACAACCGAGTGTATGGCGAAATCTTATACCGTCAAATTGCGGGTGCTTTAGCAAGACGTATTGTAAATTATGCACAAGAAGGAATGCGTGTAGTTCAAGGTAAAGATGCTGGATTCATTAAATTTGGTTCAAGAGTAGATATTTATTTACCATTAGGAACCGAAATTAATGTAAAATTAGGTGATAAAGCTATCGGAAATAAAACCGTTATTAGTAAAAAAGCATAAAGAATGAACGAAAAGGATTTGAATACACTATTTGATGAAGCATTTGCTAACGCACAATTGATTCCACAAGAATCAGTGCCACAGGATATGCAATTGATATTGTATGGTTTGTACAAGCAAGCTACTTCGGAAACGACAACTCCTCTACTGTTTCAAAATCCGCAAGATATCATAAACGCTTTCAAACTAAACGCTTGGATGCAAGTAAAACATTTAACTGTAGATGAAGCTAAAAGCGAATACATTCGAATCATAAACGAATTATTAAAAGAACGAAATCTTTAAGTACTACTGCCATGAAAAAGTCATTGTTATGGGTAGCTTGTGTATCACTAATGATGGCAAGCTGTAAAAAAGAAAACGAACTTATTGAAGTAAAAATTCCTGATCCCGAAGTAGAAACTAAAATTTCGGCTTTAGGAAACCCTGCAGATGTTAAAGTTACCGAAGGCGGTATTTTCCAAATGCGAGGATTAAAATATGCTTATGATGACTTAGAACCCCATATTGATGGTCGCACTATGGAAATCCATTATTCGAAACATCATTTGGGTTACGCAAATAAGTTAAATAAAGCAGTTATTGGAACCGACTTAGAACTAAAAACCGTTGAAGAGATTCTAAAAAACTTAGACGTAAACAATAAAGAAATCCGAAACAATGCCGGTGGTTACTACAATCATAATTTATTTTTCGAGATTTTAAATCCAAAAGGTGGCGGTACTCCAACAGGCGTTTTAGCCGAAGCCATTACTGCTGAAATGGGCTCGTTTGACAACTTACAAAAACAACTTACCGATGCGGCTGCAGGTCAATTTGGAAGCGGTTGGGCATGGTTAGTAGTAACCCGAGACGGAAAATTAGCCGTAACAAGCACAGCCAACCAAGACAACCCATTAATGCCAAATGCCGAAGTTAGAGGAACACCTATTTTAGCTATCGACGTTTGGGAACACGCCTACTACTTAAACTATCAAAACAAACGTAACGAATATTTAACGGCAATTTTCAATGTAATCGATTGGAAAGTAGTAAATGCAAAATATGAAACGGCAATAAATAAATTATAAAAAATTTATGAAAACCTATAAATCCAAAATAAGTATCGGATTAGTTCTTTTCTTATTACTCTTGTTTGGAGGTATAGGATTTAAAGTTCTTTCGGAATCCTTTGATTTTCTTAGTGTACTGCTTTTTATTAGTCCGCTATTGTTTATTGCATATATCTTTACTTCTATAAAGTATATCATAAAGGATACTACACTCATAGTTAAAGCAGGATTCTCTATGAACGGGAAAATCGACATATCGTCTATTCGAAAAATTGAAGCTACTAACAACATTATTAGTTCGCCTGCCGCTTCTTTTGACCGATTAGAAATTTTCTACAAAACGTACGAAAGTATTATTGTTTCTCCCAAAAACAAAGACGAATTCTTATCTGACTTAACACGTATTAACCCTAAAATTGAAATTAAGTTAAATAAATAGGATTACTTTTCCAGAATTCGTAAGGATTACAAACAAAAACAGGCCTTATTCTCTAATAAGACAAAAAAATCCCAATCTTTCGATTGGGATTTTCTTTTATATAATTACTTAGTCAAGTACATTTTTCTTCTTGAATACAAATCGTAGAATTGATCGTCTTTTAAATCATCGATAAATAAAATGCTTTCTCCTGTAGATTTCATTTCAGGCCCTAATGCTTTGTTTACATTTGGGAACTTACTAAAAGAGAATACGGGTTGTTTAATCGCATACCCTTTTAATTGTGGGTTGAAAGTAAAATCAGTAACTTTATTATGACCTAACATTACTTTTGTTGCGTAATTTACATATGGCTCCCCATATGCTTTAGCAATAAATGGAACTGTACGAGAAGCTCTTGGATTTGCTTCAATAATGTAAACAATATCGTCTTTTATCGCAAACTGGATATTGATTAACCCAACCGTTTTTAAAGCCACCGCAATTTTCTT